>JANLWV010000255.1:0-1816 GCA_031364765.1 Vicinamibacteria bacterium | reverse complement strand
CTTCATCCCACGTGTTCCCTCACGAAACTGGGCGCGGTTGAGGATTTGAGAGCCGTCGCGGCCGCTCACGCCGAGGATTCGGTCGTGCCCCTGCGAGCCGCTTGCTGCGGCTTCGCCGGCAACCAGGGCTTCGTGAGGCCGGAGATCACGGAAGGAGCCACTCGTGCCGAAGCGGAAGATGTCCGCGCCCTCGTCTTCGACAAAAAGAACGCGACCGCGTACTCCACCTGCCGGACCTGCGAGATCGGTATGACCCGGGCCACCGGCCTCCCCTACGCCTCCGCCGCGCACCTCGTGTATCGGGCGCTCGGCCTGCGGGACTGAGGCGACCGGTCCGGGATTCGTGAAACCGGACGGGCACGGCTTCACCGTGTGATCAGTCTTGCAAACGCGTTTTCAGGAACCGCGCCGTCCGACGGAGGGACGCTCGGAGCTTCACCGACGGCCGCGGAGGCTGGTCTGTAGCAAGCCCGAGTTCGATCGCCGCCTCGATCGAGTTCGGCCATCTGTCCCGAAGACCCCGCACGAAGTCCCAGGGTCGGCCCAGCACGGCTGACATGGGGGTGCGGCGGCCATGCGCCAGGAATGGACGGCCCCACCCGTCGAGGACCGCTCTCACCAGCCAGTCTGGGGCCGAACCGTAGCGTTGCTCGTCAGGAGCGTTGTCCGGAATGCGGGCGCCGAGCAGATCGCGCGCGAGCTTCACTGTCGCGAGAACCCAGGAGACCGAAGGTCTCGGCCCGGAGAGGACGAGCGTCCAGTCCAGCGGCTCGAACTCGAGCAAGGCGGCCACGTCGCACAGCCAGAGCGAACGCCACGCACCGTGGCGAAGGAGATGGCGAATCACCAACCGCAGGTGATCCGAGGGACCGAAGCAACGGACAGAAACCTGATCGCATGGGCGCACCACCGCGCGGCTGAAGACCTCGCTCCACGGATCGCCTCCGATCTCATCGCAACCACGGTGCAGATCAACCGGCGCGCCGGTGTTGCGGATCGCCGCCTGCGCGCGCGGGTAGTCTGGGGGATCCACGTACAGGTCGATGTCTCCGGTCGGGCGCAGGCCGGCCGAGGCGTAGCCTTGGGCGACCGCCCAACCCTTGCCGAGGATCGGCTCGACGCCGTGACTTCTGAGTACGAAGAGCGCGTCCTTTAGATGGCTCTCCGCAATTCGATTTCGCGCAAGTTGATATCGGAAGGCGTCACGGAGGGCTCCGGTGGAGTGCGTCTGAGACTCCACGTTGCGGCTCACTCCCCACCAGGCGAGCCCTCCCGCCCCGGCTTCCAGGAGCCGAGGCACGAGCGGAGCGAGGTCTGCCTCCGGCCAGACGATGGCACCCGGGATCGGACGCCACGAACCACTGAGCAGGGCCGCTATGCGGCGGCCTGCCGAAACCGAAGGATTTTCGTTGAACGCGCCGATCGGAACTCACCTACACCGCTTGGTGACAGGGCCCGGGCAATCATTGGGGCCTGTGCAGTTGAGCCCGGGACAGCAATCCCCCCCGTTGACGCAGCAGCCACCAAGCGGCTTGCACGTTGCCGCCGAGGCCGCGGTCGGGGCCACCACCGAAATGACCACGGGCAACAACGCGGAAAGGACGCCGGTGAATCCCAACGCCTTGGCGACCTCGCGTCTTGAAACCACGGCCAAAGGCCGGCCGCGCGAAGGCTCGATGAGCCGCGCCCGGGACAGCCGCTGCAGCGCCAGATCCACCAGACGCGCGTCCGTCCTGCCGCCCACTCGCTTCGCCAGCCGGCGCGCAGCATGGTCGACGTGAGTGGCGCCATCGCAGAGGCGAAAAATGAAGGCGGC
>JANLWV010000241.1:0-10081 GCA_031364765.1 Vicinamibacteria bacterium | reverse complement strand
CCGGCCCGCGTCGGCCGAATTCCTTCAGGGGCTGCGCCGGATCTGCACCGAACGCGGCGCCCTCCTGATCGTCGACGAGGTTCAGTGCGGCTTTGGCCGGACGGGAAAGATGTTCGCGTACGAACACGCGGGAATCACGCCGGACATTCTGACCGTGGCCAAGCCGCTCGGAGGCGGACTCCCTATGGGCGCGACCCTTCTTCGCGAGGACTTCGTCCCAAAGATCCACGTGGGCGACCATGGCTCGACGTTTGGCGGGAATCCCGTGTGCGCGGCCGCGTCCCATGCGATCCTCGACCGACTCACGACACCCGGTTTTGTCGAGTCGATAGAAAGAAAGGGTGAACAGCTTCGCCGCGGACTGAAGAAGATCGCGCGAAAGCACATGACGCAGGTTGTGGACGTGCGCGGCCTCGGTCTCATGCAGGGCGTCGAGTTCAGGAACGACGCATCCGTCGTCGTGAAAGGCCTCAAGGAGAAAGGCATTCTGACCATCAAGGCCGGAGAAAAAGTTCTGCGGCTCCTGCCACCCCTCGTCATCAAGCCCGCGGAGATCCGCGAGTTCCTCGCTGCCCTTGATACCGTGGTCGGAGAACTGCCCGCTTAAATCTGAGGTTCGAGGAGAACAAACACCGATGAGCTCCGTGAAGAAGGTCGTGCTCGCCTATTCGGGCGGTCTGGATACGTCGATCATCATTCCCTGGATCAAGGAGAACTATGGCGACGCCCTAATCATCGGGTACTGCGGCGACGTGGGCCAGGGCGAAGACCTCGAGGCGGTGAAACGGAAGGCGCTCGCCACCGGCGCCTCCAAGTGTTTCGTCGAGGACCTGCGCGAAGTTTTCGTGCGTGACTACTGTTTCAAGGCCATGCAGGCGGGCGCCATGTATGAGGGCCGGTATCTTCTTGGCACGGCGCTCGCCCGGCCGCTTCTCGGCTACGGTCAGGTGATGTGCGCGCTTAGGGAAGGGGCGGACGCGGTGGCTCACGGCGCCACCGGCAAGGGGAACGATCAGGTTCGGTTCGAAGTCGCCTATGCGACGTTTGCTCCGCAACTGCGGGTGATCGCGCCGTGGAAGGAATGGAACATCCGCTCCCGTGAAGACGCGCTCGAGTACGCGGCGAAGCACAATATCCCGGTCGAGCAGACGAAGAAGGATCTCTTCAGTCGAGACGGGAATCTCTGGCATCTCTCGCACGAGGGAGGAAACCTCGAAGACCCATGGAGCGCCCCCGTGCCCGAGATGTTCCGCCTCTCGGTCGAGCCTGAGAACGCGCCGGATAAGGCGGAGGAACTCATGATCGGCTTCGAGAAGGGCGTTCCCGTCTCGGTGGACGCCAAGACACTCGGCCCCGTGGCCCTCGTCGAGGAACTGAATCGGCGCGCCGCCGCTCACGGAGTCGGCCGGCTCGATATCGTCGAGGACCGGCTGGTCGGCATGAAGTCTCGCGGCGTCTACGAGACCCCTGGCGGCACCGTGCTCTACACCGCTCACCGCGAGCTCGAGAGCCTGTGCCTCGACCGCCAGACGATCGCGGTCAAGAATCAGCTGGCCATCCGTTATTCGGAGCTCGTTTACGACGGTCTCTGGTTCTCCACTCTGCGCAACGCTCTGGCCGCCTTCGTCGACTTCACTCAACAGGAGGTGAGCGGCGAGGTTCGCCTGCGCCTGTTCAAGGGCAGCGTCACCGGGGTCGGCCGGCGTTCACCTCGCAGCCTCTATCGCGAGGACCTCGCCACCTTCGGCGAAGGAATGAAGTACGACCACAAAGACGCGGAAGGCTTCATCCGTCTCTTCTCGCTGCCCGAACGCGTCCGCGCCATCACCCGCGAAGGACGTGGCAAGTGACGAGGGCTAGCGAAGGCCGGATTTCTGTCGGAGTCCGCAGGGGGGACTCCTCCAGGGCAAAGTCGCTGCCGCTCGTTTGTCACTCCGGCCGAAGCGCGGGGGTCTGGGGGGCTGAGCACTTTGCGGCCCCCCAGTTCAGAGACGCCATGAAGTACGACCACAAGGACGCGGAGGGCTTCATCCGTCTCTTCTCGCTGCCCGAGCGCGTTCGCGCCATCACCCGCGAAGGACGCGGCAAATGAGCAGTGGCGTGACTGCGGCGCGCGGCTTTCGCGCGTCCGCGGTGGAGGCGGGGATCAAGCCCGGAAGGACGGATTTGGCGCTTCTTGTCTCCGACCAGGCTTGCGTCGCCTCCGGCGTCTTCACCACGAACTTAGCCAAGGCCTCGTGCGTTCTGGTCTCGGCCGAGCACCTGAAGGCAGGCGAGGCTCGGGCCGTCATCGTCAACGCCGGTTGTGCGAATGCCGCCACCGGACCCCAGGGTCTGGCCGACACGCGCGAGACGGTGGCTCTGACCGCGCAGGCGATAGGTTGTCCAGTCACCGAGGTGCTTGTGGCGTCCACCGGCGTCATCGGCATGAACCTTCCGATGGAGAAGATCCGCGCGGCGATTCCGCGGGCGGTGGGTGGGCTATCCAGGGAAGGCGGAGCGGCTGCGGCGCGGGCGATCATGACCACCGACACGAAGCCCAAGGAGGCCTCGCGCACTTTCGACATGAATGGAGTGGCGGTCACCGTAGGCGGCATGGCCAAGGGCGCGGGTATGATCGCGCCTGCGCTCGGTCCGCTTCATGCCACCATGCTGGCCTACTTCACCACGGACGCGGGCGTGAGTCGGCCGATGCTCGACGCGGCCCTCATGGAAGCGGTGGGCCCGACCTTCAACCGCATCACCATCGACTCCGATATGTCGACCAACGACACCGCGGTCATCTTCGCCAACGGCGCTTCGGGCGCTGCCCCAATCTCCTCGCGCGGGCCGGCCTACGAAACGTTTCTTGAGGCCTTCCGCGCGGTATGCCACGACCTGGCTCTGATGATGATCCGCGACGGGGAAGGCGTGCAGCGGATCGCGGAGGTGGTGGTGAAGGGCGCACGATCCACCCAAGACGCTGTTCGCGTCGGGCGCACCATCGCCGATTCGCCCCTGGTCAAGACGGCTCTCCACGGTGGAGATCCGAACTGGGGACGCATTCTCGCGGCGGCGGGACGCGCCGGCGTTGCTTTCGACATCGACAAGGTGGATGTCTACATCGGCGACGTGTTTGTCTGCGAGGGCGGAGCGGCGCGCGCTTACGACGAAGCGATGGCCCACGAGGCGATGCTCGCGGATCCTGGCCGCCTCACGGTCGATCTCCACGCGGGCGAGGTGACGGAGTCGATGTGGATGTGCGACCTCACGAAGTCATATGTCGACATCAACGCCCACTACCGGACTTAGGATTCGGACTTCATGACCAAACTCTGGGGTGGAAACTACGACGCCGAGCCGGACCGGCTCTTCTGGGAGTTCAACCGGTCGTTTCCGTTCGACCGCCGGCTGATCCGCGAAGAGATCGCGGCGTCGCGGGCCTACGCTCTCGCCCTCGGTCAGTGCCGCGCCATTCCGGCCAAGGATGCGGCGAAGCTCGACCGCGGCCTCGCCCGGGTTCTCGCGAAATACGAGTCGAGCGGCAGGTACGCCAACATTGACGTTGAGGACGTGCACTCGTTCGTCGAGACGCGTCTGGAGGAGGAAATCGGCCCGCTCGCAGGCCAGGGTCATCTGGGCCGCAGTCGCAATGAGCAGTCGGTCACGGCCCTGCGCCTTTTCATTCGCGGTTCCATCGCCGACGTTCGGTCTCGCCTTCAGGATCTGGTCCGAGTTCTCGTCGCCCGCGGACTTGAAGGCGCGGCCTTCCCGATGCCGGGCTACACCCACACCCGGGAGGCCGAGCCCATCACGTTCGGTCACTGGGCGGGCGCCCACGCCTGGGCGCTGGTGCGTGACTTCGAGCGTCTTGGCGATGCGCGCACGCGGGTCAATATCCTGCCCCTGGGTTCCGGAGCGCTCGCCGGCACCGCACTTCCCTTGAAGAGGGAAGCACTCGCTCGCGCCCTCGGTTTCAGCGCCGTCTCCGAGAACGCGCTCGACGCCGTCTCGGATCGCGACTTTGCCGCCGAGTTTGTTTTCGCCCTCGCCCAGACGCAGACCCATCTGTCGCGCCTCGCCGAAGATCTGATTCACTACTCATCTCTCCCTTACGGTTTTTTGTCTCTCCCTGAAGCCTTCACCACCGGCTCGAGTCTGATGCCGCAGAAGAAGAATCCCGATTCGATGGAGCTTGTCCGTGGAAAAGCGGCGCGGACCACCGGCTCGGTCGTCCGCCTTCTTGCCCTCACCACCGGCGTTCCGGTGAGTTATCAGAAGGACTTCCAGGAAGACAAGGAAGCAGTCTTCGACGCGCTGGACGCCGTCCTGCCCTCGATCACGGTGACTGCGGGAGTGGTGCGCGGCCTCACTCTCAACCCGGCGGTGATGAAGAAGGCGGCCTCGGTCGAAGGAATGATGGCCGCAGCGCTTGCGGTGGCCCTGGCTCGCGAAGGCGTTCCGTTCCGCAAGGCCCATGGGCTGGTGGGTTTGATGGTGGCTCAGGCGGTGAAGACGAGAACGCCCTTGCGCGATGTGGCACGCGAGGCGTTGCAGGGCCGCCATCCAAAGATCGCGGCCCGGATCAGGGACTTCTTCGATCCAGGCAAAGCGGTGGCGGCGAAAGCGGCGCGTGGTGGCACCGCTCCGTTTGCGGTCCGCACCTCACTTCGCACGGCCCGCGCCCGAGTGCGTCCCTGAGTTGGGGGGCCGCATGCCGCAAGAGGACAACCGTGCTCAGCCCCCCAAGGCCCCCGCGCTCCGGCCGAAGTGACAAACGAGCGAAAGCGACTTTGCCCTGGAGGTCTCGGCTCAGCCGAGCCCGACAGAAATTCGGCCTGCGCTAGGCTACGGTTCTCACATGCGCATTCGAGTTGGGACCAGCGGCTTTGCCTACAAGGAATGGAAGGGAGCCTTCTATCCGGCTGGGTTCAAGGATGCGGGGATGCTCGCGTACTACGCCGAGCGTTTTGAGACGGTTGAGATCAACAACACGTTCTATCGAATGCCCAAGCCCGAGCTTCTCGAAAAATGGGCGGCCGACACCCCGGAGCACTTCGCTTTTGTGCTCAAGGCGCCGCAGAAGATCACCCACATCAAGAAACTTGAAGACTGCGCCCCTGAGGTCGAGTACTTTCTGAAATCAGCCGAAAGCCTGGGCCCCAAGCGTGGCCCGATCCTTTTCCAGCTTCCGCCGTGGATGCGGAAAGATCTCGGAAAACTGGGCCGGTTTCTCGCTCTTCTTCCCGAAGGAACCAGGGGCGCCTTCGAGTTCCGCCACGCCACCTGGTTCGACGAGGAGACCTACGCGCTGCTCAGGGAGCGCAAGGCCGCGCTCGCCGCCTCGGAGACCGACGAGAAGACAGGTGAGCTGGGGCCGCCGGTGCTCCCCACGACCGACTGGGGTTACTTCCGACTGCGCCGCACGGACTACAAGGAAGCCGATCTGCGCGCCTGGCTCGAGCGAATCCGGCAGCAACCCTGGTCGGAGGCGTGGGTTTTCTTCAAGCACGAGGACGAGGGCAACGCCGCCGTCCTGGCGGCTTCGCTTAGGGCCCTGGTTTAGCGAGGGAAAGGCACGAGCCGCCGCGTTTTCTCGTCCCACAGCCCGAGCGTCGCACAGCGCAGGCTTGAGAGAAGAGTGAGTCGGGGCGCCTGCTGAAGGCGCGGGCTCGAGTCGAAACATTCCTGCAGGCGGTAGTTCGGCACCTTCATGGCCAAATGGTGGATGTGGTGGAACCCGATGTTGCCGCTGAACCACTGGAGGACCTTCGGAAGGTGGAAGTATGAGCTTCCCTCAAACGCGGCTCGATCCACCGTCCACGAACCATCCCGGTCCCAATAGGTGTCTTCGAACTGATGCTGCACATAGAAAAGCCACACTCCGGCGGTGCCGGCGATCAGCACCATGGGCACGTGAACGAGCAGCACGGTCTTAAGACCCAAGAGTGCTACCAGGACCCCGAAGATCGCGAAAAGCACCAGGTTGTTCCACATGACACTCCTCCATTCCTTCCTGAAGGAGAATGGGAGATCGAGGGGAAGCCGGTGCTTCAGGATGAACTGGTAGATCGGCCCCAGTCCAAAAGTAATGGGGGGGCTTCGGTAGAGGCGATAGGCGAGCCGCCGCCAGAACGGCAGCGTCACGTATTCCTGCAACGTCATGGTGTCGATGTCGCCGAAGCCGCGGTGATCAAGATTCCCGGAGTTGGCGTGGTGAATGGCGTGAGTCTTCCTCCAGTAGCTGTAAGGAACCATGGTCAAGACCCCGATGAACGCTCCGACCCGGTCATTGAACCGGTGGTTGCTCAGGAATGACCCGTGGCCGCAGTCGTGCTGGACGATAAAGAGGCGGACGAACAGGCCGGCGGTCGGGACGGCGATGAGAAGGTACGGAAGGACGCCCCACTCGTGAACCACCGACCACGCGAGCGTTGACCAGCCGGTCAGGAACAGCGCCAGGGCCGAAAGCACCTGCCACCACGCGCGGGAATCCTGCGCCCGGGCAAAGGGAGCGATCAGCAGGCGGAGCGGGACTTGGCTATCCAACATAGCGTCAGTCTAGAGAGGTTTCTTCCGACCAGTGTGTAACAGTTTCGTCACAGCTTCGAAGCCCGCACCCGGCGCCTCCATCGCATTGAATCAGAGCGCTTTAGAGGCTTCGACCAGTGCGGCACCGGCGACTTCACAGTCTTCGAGGGTGACGTCCCGATGGGTCACGAAACGCAGCGCTGATTCGCCCATAACCGACGCCCGAATTCCCGCGATTTGAAGGCTCTCCCCAAGGTGCTGGGCGTTTGGCGCGTTGAAATGGACGAAGAGGATGTTGGTTTCCGGATGGACCACTCTTGCGCCTTTGGCCCTCGCGGCGATTTCCGCCAGGTGCTTGGCCTTGGCGTGATCCTCGGCGAGCCGCGCCACCATCGTTTCGACGGCGACCAGGCCGGCTGCGGCCAGGTGGCCGATCTGGCGCATGCCTCCGCCGAACTGTTTGCGGATTCGCCGGGCTCGCTCGATGGCTTCCGGGTCGGCGCACAGAATCGACCCGACCGGCGCGCAAAGGCCTTTTGACAGAGTCACCATCGCCGAGTCCGCGCCGCGGACGAGGTCCTTCAGGTCGCATCCGGCAGCGATGGCGGCATTCCACAGACGCGCTCCGTCCACGTGGACTTTGAGGGCGAGCTCGTGGGCCATGGCGATGCTCGCCTGCATGTCCGCGGCAGTGGCCACGGTTCCGCCGGCGAGATTGTGCGTGTTTTCGAGGACCAGGAGAGTGATCTCGGACCGGAAGTAGGACCGGGGCCGTTTCGAGGCGGCAATGTCTTTGGCCAGAACGTGCCCTCGCTCGGTCACGACCGTGCGGGGGATGACACCGGAAAGAGCCGCCATTCCGGAGAGCTCGTAGTCGACGATGTGCGCGTGCGCGTCGCACAGCACTTCGTCGCCGGGGCGCGTCCAGAGGCGGATGGCGACTTCGTTGGCCATCACTCCGGTCGGCATGAAAATCGCCGCCTCGAAACCGAGCATGGACGCCACCCGCTTCTCGAGTCGGATGGCCGAGGGATCCTCGCCAAAGACATCGTCGCCCACGTCCGCCTCGGCCATGGCCTTTCTCATGGCGTCCGTCGGAGAGGTGACCGTATCCGACCGCAGATCGATGATTCGGTTCATGGGCGGACGCTAAGCCGGCCTCGGCCCGCGGGTCAAACCACAAGCCTAAGACTAAGCTTCGGCCCTTCGATGAAACGCGACCCTTTAGCGCTTCAAGGCCGGGAGCACGATGTCCTGGTGATCGGCGGCGGGATCGCAGGAGCGTGGGCCGTCTGGGAGGCGGCCTCTCGCGGCCTCACCGCGGCGCTGGTCGAGGTCCAGGACTTTGGCCAGGCCACGAGCTGGTCATCTCTGAAGACCGCCCACGGAGGACTGCGGCACCTTCAGCGACTCGATGTTGCGGGGTTCCGGGAGTCGGTGCGTGAGCGAAGGGCGCTGCTCCGCGTGGCTCCTGAGATCGTTCGACCCCTGAGCTTCGCCATTGCCGCAAACGGTGTCGTCGATCAGGGCAAGTTCCTTCTGGGAGGTCTAGTGAACGACCTCCTCTCCTTCGATCGGAACGAGGGCCTTCGTGCCGATCGGGCGATCGGAGGTTCCCGGCTGATGAACCGCGCCGAAGTGGCTTCGCTTCCGGGGGCGGCGGCTTTTGCCGGAAGCGCCTTCGTCTGGCAGGACGCTCAGATCACGCACACGGAGCGCCTCCTGCTGAGCCTGCTGCATGCGGCCTCGGACGCCTCTGCCGTGATCATCAACCGCTGCCGCATTGAGAGCAGCGTCGCGACCTCCCGCGGTTTCGAAATCAAAGCCACGGATGTCCTTTCGGGTCAAGAACTCACATTTCGAGCCCGTTCCATCGTGAACGCGTCCGGGGCGAAGGTCGAGGCGGTTTCGCGGCAGTTTGGCGAAACCTGCGCGTCGCCTCCTCTGATCCGCGGCGTGAACGCGGTCCTGGGTCGCGACCTCACGCCTGCGCTCGCCATCGGCGCCCGGGACGACGGCCGGTTCCTGTTTCTTGTTCCCTGGCTCGGCCGGTCGATCCTGGGCACGATCTACGACAACGGACAAAAGCCCGTAGAGGATCTGGTCCGCGAACTCATTGAAGGAGGACGCCGCGCCTTCCCCTGGGCGGATCTCAAAGAGAATGACATCCGGGTCGTTCACGAAGGCCATGTTCCCGGCGCTTCAAACGGTGAACCCATCTATCGCTCGCGCCTGATCTCTCATTCTGACCGGCGAATCGTGTCGATTCTCACCGCCAAGTACACGACGGCTCGGGCGACCGCGGAGGCCGCGGTCGACCATCTGGGGCGGGCCCTTTCCCGAAATCTTCCGCCCTCGGTCTCGGCCCGCGCGGCTCTCGCGATGGCGATACCCTAGTGTCTTGGACGCACCCCTGAGGATTCATCTGATGGGTAGAGGCCTGGACCGGCGGAGCGTGGCCCCCTCCACCAGCATCGCCGCGAGAAGCGGGATCATGATCTCGTGGTGTCCGGTGAGCGAGTAACCGCGGCCGACGCCTTTTGTGGGACGGTTCACCACATTCGTATTGGGCCGATAGCCCTGGATGAAGTCGAAGTTCGCAGTGGTAAAATCGGTGATCTTGTGGCCCAGATTCCGGGCCAGGGTCACGGCTTTCAGGAAGACTTCAGGCAGAAGCGCGGCCGAACCGATGTTGAGATAGACCCCGCCGCCCCCAAGCCTCGCCACCTGGCCGGCGAGAATCCGGAAGTCGAGGTAAGAGGCGCGGCCCACCGCGGCCGGATCGCAGGACGGATGAAGGTGAACAATGTCGGTGCCGATCGCCACGTGGACGGTGGCTGGGATCCCTAGGCGCCAGGCCGCGGCCAGGATCGAGAAACGCTTGAACTTCGTCCCGCGCCGCCGTGCAATGTACCGCCCCACCGAGGCGCCCAGGCCCAGACCGTCGCGGTCGCCCAGCGTGATGGCCCGATTGATCTCTTCGCCCGTCTCTCGCGCCATCCCGAACTCACCGCTGCCCAGAACCGCATCGACCTCTTCGGAGGTCTGGCCGGCGATCGCCGTCTCGAAATCGTGAACGATCCCGGCGCCATTCAGGGCCACCGCGGTGATGAAGCCGCGCTCCATCAGGTCGATCACCACCGGGGCGAGGCCAACCTTGAGGACGTGCGCGCCCATGCCCCAGATGAGGGGACGCTTCCTGTCTCGTCCGCGAACGAGATTCGCGGCCACCGCTCGCAGTTGATCCGCAGCCAGAATCCTTGGCAGTGACGCGACGAAGCCAGACCATCGGGCCCCGCGTTTGTGAGGTCGTCCGAAGTCTTTGACGCTCACCTTGCTCACCCGCGCCGACAGCGGGTACGTCCTGACCCGGGTCAGGTCGAGAGGCTTCGCGGTCACCGCAGGCGCTCTTCGAGCAGCTCGCAAAGGATGTGATTCATGAGGTGGTGGACCTCCTGAATCCTCGGCGTATTCCTTGAGGGAGCGGCGAAGAGGTGGTCGACCAGGGCGGCGAGTTTGCCGCCGCCTTCTCCGGTCAGGCCCACGGTGAGGAGGCCGCGCGACTTCGCGA
>JANLWV010000238.1:0-6963 GCA_031364765.1 Vicinamibacteria bacterium | reverse complement strand
CGAGTGAACAACGACCAGGTGATACCTGGATGCGGCTTGAATCGACGTCCCGCTCCAAAGTCCGGTCGCCAGAACGGCGAACCCAAAAGCCAGGATGCGCTGTCTCATGTTGATCTCCTTTTCAGATCCTACCAGGGTCTTCTCATGCGCACCCGCCGGTTGTTGGGTGCCCATTTCCTTGACTCACATTTCGTGCCAAGGAGCCACGACCGAGCCGAAGACCGAGACCGGGTGCGCTCGCGGTCGGCCCCTTGAAGGCGACTAAGCGCGCGGAGAGCGGACTTTCCGAGGTTTACGGTCCATGGCATCGATTTGTCGAAGAGCCTCGTCGAGCGAAACGAATTCGCCCCGCTTGAATTCGGCGTGACCGCGCGCGATCGCGCGAAGCTCCGCCGGGGTGGCTTCCTCGCCCTCGATCTTCGCCGGAATCTGTGCGGCGACATCGTAGCGACGGAAAGCCTCCTGGATCAGGCCCGAGCGGGTCCGCTTTTCGGCCTTACGGCGCGCCTCGATTCGGCGAGCCATTTCGGTGGGGACGGAGATGGTCATGCGTTCCATGGGAGTAGGCGAAATCATAGTTGCCGGGGGTGGAGGCTCAAAGTCGAGAGGCGAAGGTCGGGGGCATCTACGGCCGAGTACGTGTACGAGAACGATGACGAGTACGGTCGCTTCTCGCAGCGCGCGGCTAAACTCCCCACCCCCTCCATGCCGCCCGAATTCGTTCATCTTCATCTTCATACCGAGTTCAGTCTTCTCGACGGCGCGTGCCATCTCGACGAGCTGGCGAAGCATGCGGCGTCGATGGGGATGAAGGCCATGGCCATCACCGATCATGGCGCGATGTTTGGCGCCGTCGGCTGGGCGGCGGCGTGCAAAAAAGCCGGGATCAAGCCGATCATCGGTTGCGAGAGCTACGTGGCCCTTGGGTCTCGTCACGAGAAGAGCGGCGGGGGCATTGCGAATGCCTACAACCATCTTGGGATGATCGCGACCACGAACGAGGGTTATCACAATCTGGCGAGGCTGTCGTCGATCGGCTACACCGAGGGGTTCTATCACCGGCCTCGTATCGACAAGGAAGTTCTGGCGCGGCACAGCAAGGGGCTCGTGGGTTTCTCCGGCTGCCTGGCCAGCGAGATTTCGCAAGCCCTCATGCGGGACGACGAGGCAGGCGCCATCAAGTCGGTGATGGAGTTCTGCGACATTTTTAATGCAGGGGGGGGCAAAGACCGGTTCTATCTGGAGCTCATGGATCACAAGATCCCCGAGCAGACCAAGGTGAACAAGGGGCTCCAGCGCATCCACAGGAAAACCGGCCTGCCGTTCGTGGCCACGAACGACGCGCACTACCTTCATAAGGACGACCACGAGGCGCACGCGGTACTGCTTTGCATCGGGACGGGGAAGAAGCTGGCCGATCCGAATCGGTTCCAGTTTCAAACCCAAGAGTTCTACGTCAAGAGTGCCGAGGAGATGGAGGCGCTTTTCGGCCATGTGCCCGAGTCGCTTTCGAACACCGTGAAGATCGCCGACATGGTGGAGTTCAAGCTCGACACCAAGCTGAAGCTGCCGCGTTTCGATGTGCCGGCTGGGTACACCATTGAGTCTTACTTCGAGAAGGTGGCGCGCGACGGGTATGCCGAGCGTTTGAAGATGCTGGAGCCGCTCGCGGCTTCGGGCCGGCTCACCATTCCACTGGCCGATTACGAGGCGCGTCTCGCCCGCGAGATCGCCGTCGTTCATCGAGTCGGTTTCTCCGGCTACTTTCTGATCGTCTGGGACTTCATCGACTTTTCGCACCGGCGTGGGATTCCAGTTGGCCCCGGCCGCGGTTCCGCAGCGGGCAGTCTCGTCGCCTATTCATTGAAGATCACGGACATCGATCCGATGGAGAACGGCCTGATCTTCGAGCGTTTCCTGAACGAAGAGCGTATCGCCCCGCCGGATATCGACATCGACTTCTGCGAGAAGCGGCGCGGGGAGGTGATCGAGTACGTCATGCAGAAGTACGGGCGCGAGAACGTGGCGCAGATCATCACCTTCGGGACGATGAAGGCGAAGGCGGTAGTCCGCGACGTGTCGCGCGTGCTGGATCTGTCGTTTTCGGACAGCGACCGGATCGCGAAGATGGTGCCGGCCGATCTGGGGATGACGCTCGAGAAAGCGCTTCAGGATTCGCCGGCCCTGGCGGACGCGTATAAGAAGGAAGAGCTGACGCGGCGGGTGATCGACATCGGGAAGCGACTCGAGGGCACCACGCGCCATGCGTCGACCCACGCGGCGGGCGTCGTCATCTCGCCGGTGCCTCTCGCTTCGCTGGTGCCGCTCTACCGGTTCCCGGGCACCGACGCGGTGGTCACGCAGTTCGACATGAAGGGCGTCGAGGAAATCGGCCTTCTCAAGATGGACTTCCTGGGCCTGTCTACCCTGACCCTGATCGACCGTTGCGTGAAAATGATTCGCGAGCAGACGGGCGAGTTGATCGAGCCGTCACAGTTTCCCGACGGCGAGGTGAAGACGTATCAGATCTTCGCGACCGGCAGGACCAACGGCGTCTTTCAGTTTGAATCGGACGGGATGAAGGATGTCCTTCGGCGCTTCAAGCCCGATCGTCTCGAGCATCTGACCGCGCTCAATGCTCTGTATCGGCCGGGGCCGATGTCGATGATCGACGACTTCATCAAGCGCCGGCACGGCCAGACGAAAGTGACATACGAGCATCCGGCTTTCGAGAAGATTCTGGGCGAAACCTACGGCATTATGGTCTATCAGGAGCAGGTCATGCAGATCGCTTCGGCGGTCGCGGGCTTCACCATGGGCGAGGCCGACATTCTTCGCAAGGCCATGGGCAAGAAGAGCGTCAGCGTCATGGCTGCGACCAAGGAGAAGTTCGTCAGGGGCTGCGTCGACAACCAGGTGCCGGTGGCCAAGGCCACCAGGATCTGGGATCACATCGAGATGTTCGCGGGTTACGGGTTCGCCAAGTCACACTCGGCGGCTTACGCGTGGATCGCGTATCAAACCGGCTATCTGAAGGCGAACTATCCGGCGTTCTTCGTGGCCTCACTGCTCACCATGGAAAAGTCAAACGCCGACAAGCTGGTGGCGTACAGCGCCGAGGCCCGCGACCTTGGTATCCCCGTCTTACCGCCGAGCATCAATTCTTCGCTGGCGGACTTCACGGTCGAGAAAGGCGCGGTCCGGTTCGCTCTTTCCGCGGTCAAGAACGTGGGCGAGGGCGCGGCCGAATCTGTGGTGGCCGCTCGGGCCGAAGGTCCATTCGCATCACTCGACGATTTCGCTTCACGCGTCGATATGAAGACGGCCAACAAGCGTGCGGTGGAGAGTTTCATCAAGAGCGGCTCGTTCGATTCGGTCGATACGCGTCGCCACGTCCTCTTTGCCGAGCTTGAGACCGCACTGGACCGCGCCGCCCGCCTGCGCGCGGACCGGGAAGCCGGGCAGTCGAATCTCTTCGGTCTGATGGATGACGGTCTGTCTCCGGTGGCGGCGCCTGGGGGCAGAAGCGCTCTCTCGGATGTTCCGCGGTGGTCTGCGGGCGAGCGCCTCGCCTTCGAGAAGGAGAGTCTCGGTTTCTATCTCTCCGGCCATCCGATTGAGCGGTACAAGGCCGAGATTCAGGAGTTTGCGAGCGGGACTCTCGGCCATCTGCTGAAGGTGCGCCAGGTGGGCGACGTGACCGTCATGGGCCTGATGTCGGGTCTGCGGCTCATGAAGACGAGGAAGGGCGACCGGATGGCCGCCTGCCAGATCGACGACTTCGAAGGCAGCGTCGAGGCGCTGATCTTTCCCGAGGCGTACCGGCAGTGCGGGGCGAAGCTCAAGGACGACGAATCTTTCCTGGTGAAGGGCAAGCTCGAAGCCAAGGACGACGACGAGCGGCCGCGTCTCATCGTCTCGGATGTCGCCCCGCTCGATTTGACGCTGAGGATGATGGCGCGCTCGATCCGCGTCCACGTGGACCTCGGGCTCCTTCCGGAGACCGTGCTTCTCGGAATCAAACGAGTTCTCTCGATTCATCCCGGCGAAATCGCGGTGTTCATCGAGGTTCACCGCCCCACGGAGTTCGTGGCGGTGATGCGGGTGGAAGACAAGCTGCGAGTGAAACTCACCGCGGATCTGGTGACGCACCTCGAAGGGCTGACCGGCCCGGGAAGCGTGCGGTTGTCACGGTCGGCCTGACGCGCCGACGGTCGCCGCCGGCTGTACGATTAGTGAATGGCGGTCCGGCTCTTTCGCACTTGCGAGTCCTGCGGCTTCGACAACGCGGAGGTGGGCCATGACTGTCCTCTCTGCGGTATTCCGGCGGCGAGCGTTACGCCCTCTCCGGATGCGCCCACCCTCGGCCTTCACCAGACGGGCGCCGCCGCGTTCGACCCGCTGCAGACTCCGATCTTCAAGGAGCGCTATCGCGTGGAGGAGCTGCTGGGCAAGGGAGGCATGGGCGACGTCTACCGGGTTCACGACATCGTTTCCGGACGCGATCTCGCCCTGAAGGTCCTCCGGCGTGATGCCTCCACGAATCCGGCAAGCGTCGATCGGTTCCGGCGCGAGATTGCCGTCCTCACCCGCCTCCGGCATCCGGCCATCCTCCGCATCCTCGATCACGGGACTCAGGGCGGCGATCTCTTCTTCGTGAGCGAGATCGTACCCGGCCAGGATCTGAGACTCGCCCTGAAAAAGCGCGGCCCGTTTCCGTTGAACGACGCAGTGGCGCTCGCCGCGGTGGTGGCCGATGCTCTCTCGGCCGCCCATGCGGAGGGCGTGGTCCATCGCGACATCAAGCCCGCAAACATCATGCTGGCCGCAGAGGGCGACATCCGCCTCGTCGATTTTGGTCTCGCCCGGCCCGAGGGACTCGATGTGGAACGGGTGACCCGCACCGGAGAGTTTGTCGGCACGCCCGCCTACATGTCGCCCGAGCAGTTCGACGCGCGCACCGTCGACGCCCGCAGCGACGTCTATTCGCTGGGCGTGGTTCTGTTTGAGATGTTGACCGGACATCCCCCGTTCCGCGCCTCTTCCGTCATGGCGATGGCGATGAAGCACCAGCAGGAGCCGGCGCCCCCGCCCAGCGCCTCCCGGCCCGACCTGCCGCCCTGGATCGACCGCCTGGTCCTCAAGACCCTGGACAAGCAACCCTCGCGTCGTTTCGCGACCGCTTCGATGATGGCCGACGAACTCCGGCTCCCGAGAACAGGAGCCACCGCGCGGCCCCGCAAGCTTCCGTCGGGGGATAGCGTGGTTGAGGCCGAGAGCGCTTCGGCCGAATTTGCCCTCGTGCTCGCGGCGCCCTCGGAGAAGGCCGGCTGGACTCCGTCGATGGCGCTTCGGTTCGAGGACCGGATCTTCCGGCTGGTCCGCGTCGATGCGCCGGCCGCGCGCAAGGGTCGCTGGACCTACCGCTTCGCCATCTGGCCGCAGGGCGAGGTGATTCGCCGCCTGGTGGACTACGACACGGACACACAATCAAAGGCCTAGAAGGCGGAAGCACTACGGACGAGCACGAGTACGGACCCCGGAATCCATCCAGGGTTCCCCGGCTTTTACGGACGCGTCACGAATACGACAGCGGAACTCCTCAAGCCCGGTTACAGTATTGGGCCCACCCCCAGGAGACTTGGAACCGTATGGCGAGTATTGACGTGCTTCTTAAAGCGGCCGTGGACCAGAAGGCGAGCGACCTTCACCTTTCCGTCGGCATGCCGCCCATCCTCCGCCAGTTCGGCGAACTCAAGAAGTTAGCCTATCAGCCGCTCACCGCCGAGCAGACCGCGCGCCTGGTCAATGAGATTCTGACTCCCGAGCAACGAAAGATTCTGGAGGCGGATTGGGAGATCGACTTCGCCTACGAGATCCCCGGAGTGGCCCGTTTCCGTTCCAACGCCTTCCAGCAGAGGAAGGGGCTCGACGCGTGTTTCCGCGTGGTGAAACTCGTCCTTCCGAGTTTCACCGAGCTTGGGATCCCTGAAATCATGAAGAAAGTTTGCGAGAACCACCAGGGGCTGATCCTGGTCACGGGTTCGGCGGGTTCGGGCAAGTCGACGACGCTTGCCGCCATGGTCGATCTGATCAACACCCACACCGCTCACCATGTGTTGACCGCCGAAGATCCGATCGAGTTCGTCCACCCCATCAAGCAGAGCGCGGTCAATCAGCGCCAGCTCAATACCCATACGAAGTCCTATGGGAACGCGCTCAAGGCGGCCCTCCGCGAGGACCCGGACGTCATCATGGTGGGTGAGCTGCGCGACCTTGAAACCATTTCGCTCGCGATCAGCGCTTCGGAAACGGGGCATCTCGTGATTGGCTCCATGAACACCTCGTCCGCCCACAAAACCATCGACAAGGTGATCGACTCGTATCCGGCGGCCCAGCAGAACCAGATCCGGGCCATGCTGGGCGAATCGCTCAAGGCGGTGTTTTCGCAACGGCTCCTCCCGCGCATCGATGGCGCGGGCATGGTCCTGGCCTACGAACTGCTCCTTGGCAGCACCCAGCTCGCGAACCTGATCAAGGATGGCAAGACGTTCCAGATTCCGAACATCATGCAGATGGGGAAGTCGCAAGGCCTGCGCACGATGGACGACACGCTGCTCGAACTGTTGAAGGCCGGAACCATCAGCCTTGAGGTTGCCCACAAGAACGCGCTCAACGCGAAGGCTTTTCCTCCCTTGCCCGCAGCGGGCGCTCCGGCCGCCGGGGCTTCTCCGGCTCCCGCACCCGCGGCCCCCCCCCCCCAACGACCCGCCGGAGCACCCGGAGCTCCTGCGCCGCCAGGAGGAGTACGGCCGGCGGCTGCGGGCGTGCCTCCGGGTGGCGCTCCCCGACCGGCGGCGCCCGGCCCGTCGCCTAGACCGCCTACACCTCCAGGCCCTGGGGCACGTCCCCCGATGCCGGGCGCGCCCGCCCGCCCGCCCGCACCTCCAGGAACCGTTCCGC
>JANLWV010000324.1:0-2118 GCA_031364765.1 Vicinamibacteria bacterium | reverse complement strand
AGAACGGTGTGATGGCGCCGAGGTCGACCACGTTCGCGGTGATGCAGACAAAGTGGTCCATGATTCTCGAGAACTCAGAAAGAATCACGCGGATCGCTTCGGCGCGCGGCGGAGACTGAACCCCCAGAAGCTTCTCGACGGCCAGAGCCCAGCCATGGCCATTGATAAAGGCGGAGCAGTAGTTCAAGCGATCGGTGTAGGGAATGATCTGCCAGTACGTCCGCTCTTCGGCCATCTTCTCGAAGTTGCGATGCAGATAGCCGATCTCCGCGTCCGACTCCTTGATGGTCTCGCCATCCAGCAGCGCTTGAACGCGGAAGGTTCCGTGCATGGCCGGGTGGGACGGGCCGATGTTGAGGACAAGATGCTCCGAGCCCTTCGGAACAGTGATGAGCCACTCCTTCGGCTTCTTGTTGACGAAGCGTTTTCCGGTCGGAAAATCCTTTCGCATCGGATGGCCGACGAAGTCTTCGTGGGTCAGGATGCGGGTGAGGTTTGGATGGCCGGTAAACACGATCCCGTACAGATCGAAGGCTTCGCGCTCGAACCAGTTGGCGCCCTTGTAGACGTCGGTGAGGGTGTCGCAGACCGGATTCTTTTCCGGCAGCGCCGTCTTCAACCGGATGTGGTGCTTGTGGGTGACCGAATAGAGGTGAAGCGCCACTTCGAACCGAAGCGGCCGCGACTCGTCGTTCAAGTAGTCGACGCCGCACAAGTCGAGGAAAAGCTTGTAGTCGAGTTCCGGGTGGTCGCGCAATGTCCGAGCTGCTTCCTTCCAGGCCGACCGGTCGACGGTGATCGCGAGATCGCCGCGGTAGTCGGAAACGCGGAGCACCTTGACGCCGAACTTCTCGGCAAGGATCCGGTACGCGGGTTTGGCGAGCGCCTGATCGCGCTCGAGGGCGGCCATACTAGGCATGGTGCGATCCGGAACCTGGCTCGTCACGCTCTTCGGTCAACTTGAAGTGAATCCGCCCACGCGGCTCAAGCCCCGAGGCCGCTCGGGTGGCGTCGTCATCGGCCCAGGCCAGACGCCGTTCGCGACGGTCGTTCGCGCCTTCAGCGCGGGCTCCGACCCGATGTTCGCCCTGCGGCCGCTTGGCCTGTTCGCCGCTCTTGATGCGTTCCTGGATCTTCATCAGGGCGGCGAGCAGCGACTCCGGCGCCGGCGGGCAGCCCGGCACGTACACGTCCACCGGGATGATCTCGTCTATGCCCTGCATGGTGTGATAGCTGCGGTAGAAACCGCCGGTGGAAGCGCAGACGCCCATCGACACCACCCACTTCGGCTCGGGCATCTGGTCGTAGATCGTCTTCAGAATCGGGCCCATCTTGTCGACGATGGTGCCGGCCACCAAAAGCAGGTCGGCCTGGCGGGGCGAAAACCTCAGGACTTCGGAACCAAACCGGGCCACGTCGTAGTGGGACGCGGTGAAGGCCATGAATTCAATCGCGCAGCACGCGGTTCCGAACGGAAAGGGCCAGATGGACGACTTGCGGCCCCAGTTCACGACCGAATCCACGGTGGTCGTGATGATGTTGCCGCCCCCATGCACGCTCTTGAAGTGCGTGGGATCGACGTATTTGCCCGTAATGATGTCGAGCAGGCCCATTTCGTGTCCTTAAGGTTCCTCGCTTGGTGGCTCGATGCTCGAAGACCGAAACCTGGCCTCCGGGCACAAGGAGCGGCGAATGATAAACCAGTAGCCTCCTGGCCGGGGGTCGCGTCGCTTCTGCGGGAGACTAAATCAAAGCTCTTAGCGCGGCTTGGAGTCTTCTGAGGCCGGACTCGATCTGAGCCTCGCTCACCGAGCCGACGCTGAGGCGCATCCAGCCGGTGTCCCCGGGGACGCCGAAAGCCTGGAATGGTATGACCCCGAGGCCCGCCTCATCAAGAAGGAAGCGACGGACGTCCTCGTTGGTCTTGATCTCACCGCCGTTTTTGGCCTTCTTGCCGAAGGGGTGCACCCGGGCGCTGACATAGATGGCGCCGGTGGCTTCAATGCTGTCGACCGCGTGACCCTCGGCCTTGAGCTTCTGAAAACCCAGGTGCAGTGCTTTGAGCCGCCCTAAAAGCGCGGGCTTGAGGGTTTCGTGATAGATCACGATGGCCTGGTC
>JANLWV010000188.1:0-15857 GCA_031364765.1 Vicinamibacteria bacterium | reverse complement strand
ACGGGCTCCGCCGGCGCGGAGACGCAAGAGTCGATCTTCCGAGTCCAGGGGCCGGATGACGATTCGCTCGGTCTGCGGTTTGACCTCACCGTTCCGCTGGCTCGCTTGATGGCTCAGTACCCGGAATTACCTCGACCGTTTCGCCGATATCAAGTAGGACCGGTCTGGCGCGCCGACAAGCCGGGGGCGGGCCGTTTTCGCGAGTTCACTCAGTTCGATCTCGATTCGGTGGGCGTGCCCTCCGAGATCGCCGACACGGAGATCATCGCGGGGATGTGCGACACCCTGGCCGCGATCGAGTGCGGCCCGTATCGAGTCAGGTTCTCGAGCCGGCGGGTGTTGAACCTGGTGATGCCTTTGGCCGGAATCGATCCGGGGCTGGCTGCCGACGTTTTTCGGGTGCTGGACAAGCTCGACAAGATCGGCCTTGAGAAAGTCCGCAAGGAACTCACCACCGGATACAAGGACGAATCGGGCGACCCGATCCCCGGCGTCGGGCTCCATTTGGAGCAGGTGGGCCGCCTCGAGAGATTCCTGGCGATCCAGGGGAGCACACGCGAGGAGATCCTGGCCGGTCTGCGCGACGTCTTCAGCGCTGTGCCCGGATCCGCCGAGGCGATTGGAGAGCTGTCAAAGATCTCCCACCACCTCGCCTCGCTCGGCTATCGCGAGGACCGCGCCGTGATCGATCTCAGCATCGCTCGAGGTCTCGCGTACTACACCGGTCCGGTATTCGAAGCCGTGCTCCTCGATGCTCCGGAGTTTGGTTCTGTCTTCGGCGGGGGAAGATACGACGATCTGGTCATGCGCTTCCTGGGCGAACGCGTGCCCGCGACCGGAGCCTCCATAGGCGTCGATCGCCTTCTGGCCGCACTCATCAAGCTCGGACGCACGGGAACGCGGCGAGCCACCGCCCGCGTCCTGGTGACCGTGATCGATACTGCGTTGATGGACGAATACCTGGCGATCACGTACGAACTGCGTCGAGCGGGGGTGCCGACGGAGATGTACCTGGGTTCAGAGCCCGGTCTCGGCCGCCAACTGAAATACGCCGATCGCTCCGGCATTCCCCTCGTGTTGATCTATGGGTCCGAGGAGAAAGCCAAGGGCACCGTCACCCTGAAGGATCTTGAGACAGGAGCCATGGGCGCTGCGCAACTGTCAAAGAATCGAGACCAGTGGCGGCAACTTCGTCCCGGTCAGTTCGAGGTGGCGCGGGCTGATCTTGTGAGGGCAGTCAGAGATTTCGCCGACGATTGATGAAGACGCAGCGGGAATGCTGTGTTCCGACGCGGCAGCCGAGGACAGTACACTCTCCATCGCTCATCGCTCATCGCGCGTCACCACAGAAAAGGGAGTCAACCCATGTCGCTAAGATACGCCGCCTTCGCCCTGGCCTTGTTCGTCGCCCCAACGCTTGGCTTTGCTCAAGATCTGACCGAACCCGACGACGAGGGGTGCAAGGATTCGCCCCTCCTCACCCGAATGGCGGGTTGCCGAATCATGCGGTGTACCAACAGGGAGTTCGATGCCATGGAACTCCAGGTGGGCCCGTTCAAGGACTTTGCGGAAACCGTGAAGGGCTTCGAGGGCGCGACCGACAACATGGTCTATGCCTGCCCGAGCCGGCTCTCCTCGCTGCAGATTGTGAGGAACGCGGAAAATGCACTGAAAGCGGCGGGCTTCACTGTCGTTTTCAGCGGCAAGAGAGGCGACGACCAGCCGGTAGTCACCGCCCAGAAGGGGCCGCAGTGGGTGCAGGTCTTCGGCTCGCCCTGGAATGAGTTCAGCGGATATGAGTTCTCGGCGGTGAAGGTCAAGGATATGGCTCAGGAGATGGAAGCCACGGCCGACTCGCTCGCCAAAGAGATCGAAAAGAGCGGCCGAGCCGCGGTCTACGGCATCAACTTCGACACCGGGAAGGCCACACTTCGGCCAGAATCGGACAAGATTCTGGCCGAGATCGCCACCCTTCTTCGCAACAACCCGTCCTGGAAGATGAGGGTCGAGGGACACACCGACAATGTAGGGCTCAAAGCAGCGAACCAGACGCTCTCCCAGCAGCGTGCCACCACGGTGGTGGCTTGGCTTTCGGGCCATGGCGTGGACCGGGCACGGCTCACCGCCCAGGGCTTCGGGGACACGAAGCCGGTGACGGACAACGGAAGTGAAGAAGGTCGCGCCAAGAACCGCCGCGTGGACCTCGTCAAGCTCTGAGAGGATCGGCCGCACCTCCTCTTGCACGGCCGCCCCCTTTCAGCGTACCGTACCCTCGTTCTTTGGAGGCTCCATGCAAGACCCGAATTGGGAATACGACGCGGTGTCGGTCGTCGGAAACGCTGAAGTCGCCAAGGCGTTTGTGATGCACGCCAACGGCTGGGAGTTCATGCAGGCCTGGTCCTCTCATGCGAGCGGCGACTGGCTGTTCTTCAGACGTCCCCGTGCGAGCGAGCCCATCGACCTCCGCACGCTCTAGCAATCGCCTTGGTCAAGTTCGGGGGTCAGCCCCTCGCGGTTGGCTCCTCGGACGGATAGAAGGGCGCGATTCCGTCGAGCAACTTTGCGAACTGCTTCTCGAGCGCAGCCGTGTCCCGCCAGTCTGCGAACGACAGCACGCCCTCTTCCGAGCCGTTCTCGATGATCCGGCCCTTCCGGGGTGAGGTTTCCCACGCTTCATCGACGCTCACCAGGCACAAGACATCATCCCCCAGCGACTTTTCAAGCCTTCGGGCAAGACGTACCTCGTGTTCGACCCAGTCGCTCTCCACCGAATGCTGGGACAGCACCAGCAAAAGCGTCACGTTGTGCTGAATGGCGAGCTTGGACTGGCGCTCCCGGAGAGGACCCTTCGTTTCGTGAGGGGCCACCCAACTGAAGATGTCGCGAGCCAGGAGAAGACGGCGCACCTCTTCGACGAACGACGCGTCTGACTCCGAGTACGAAAGGAGGAAACGCTTCCGCTGGAGCGGCGCTCGCAGTCTGGCCTCACGCGTCTGCCCCTGGAGATCTTCCCTTTCGGCGCGACTCAGGGACGGGTCGTACTCTTTCGCGGCCAGGATCTCCCAGGCGGTCAAACCGCAGCCGCGCAGAAAGATGTCGGGAATCTTTCCGACCGACCGGCTGAGCGTGTCGGTTCCCACCGTCGAGGGAGAACCGTGGTGGAGCGTTTCCAGTCCCTTGGCCTGACGCAGGTCCAGATCCGCGAAGACCGTTCCACCAACTCTACCGTTGGTAAAGATGGCGCCTTCGAGACGCGTATCGGTGAGGTTGGCGCCGCGCAGATTCGCCCCGGTGAGGTCAGCGTCGCGAAGATCGGCGCCATAGAGCGTGGCGCCGCGGAGGCTGGCGTTCTTGAGTTTTGCCGCCGAAAGATCGGTTCCACGCAGGTCGGCGCCTCCGAGATTGGCCTCGGCGAGGTCGGCCACCCCTAGATCGGCGCGACTCAGATCGGCGCGGACCAACTGCGCCGCCCGCAGGTCGGCCCCGTGAAGATCCGCTTCGCGGAGGATCGCTCCGTCCAGAGTCGCGTTGTCGAAGTGTGCTCCCTTGAGGTTGGCCCCTCGAAGGTCGGCCGCGTTTAGCTCGGCGGCCGCCAAGTCCGCCGTGCCGAGGTCCGCCATGCCGAGGTCGGCCCGTATCAGCTTCGCTTCCCGCAGGTCGGCGCCGTGGAGGTTCGCGCCGCGAAGGCTGGCCCCTCGGAGGTTGGCCCCCCGAAGGTCGGCGCCATTCAGGTTCGCCCCGGAAAAACTCTCCCCTTGAAAATCACGTTCGCCCGCGGCGATCCGCTTTTGAAGTTCTTCAGGGCCTGATGATGTAGTCACGGTTCTCCAGGGAGCTTAATGCCGGGTCCCTGGCTCGATGAAAAGGAAGCGCAGAAAAGGGGCTTTCCGTGATCAGGGGGGCCGAGCCGCCCTATCTCTGGAAGGCGTAGGACACTTTGGCGAAGAGTTGACGTCCGGTCCGCTCGAGCCGATCCTCGTCTCCCAGGGCGCGCTCGTCGCCGTAACCAAGGAAGAGGGCGGTCTGCCAGTTGATTCGGTAGCTGAGCAGGGCGGAGCCCGAGAAGCCCGCGTCCTTTCGGACCGAGGTTCCGGCGTAGCGGCGGCTCGAGGTGTGTTGCCCCACGACTCGCAGGAAAGCGCGGGACGAGGCGTTGTACGTCGCTTTCAGGCGCTGCACGGTCGCCCGGAAGAGCTTCCCTTCCAACCGTGGCGCACCGGCCTTGGCGTTGAGCCAGGATGTGGAGACAATCGCTTCGATGGTCAGGTGAGGCTCGGGTCGCAGCGTGGCGTTCAGGATCACCTGCCCCCCGGTTCCGACCTGCGCGGTGGCGAGGTCGATATCCTCCCCCAGGCCCCCTTGAAGAGCCAGCCGGGTGATCTTGCGGGAGGGATCGACTTGAACGAAGTAGTTCAGGCGCCGCCTGGTCAGAAGTTGCGAGCCGGTTCGGAACGTGCCGAAGGACAAGCCGCTGAAGGCCTGGAGGTTTTTCTTGCCGGAGACGAAGAGGCCGATGGGCGTCACCGCCCGAGAGATCACATCGCCCTGGTGATCCACCAGATATTCACCGAACGAGAATACCCGCGCGAAGCTCAGGAACCCTTTGGGGTACATCCGGTAGCCCGCTTCGGCGTTGAACTGCCGATAGCCAACTTGCGGCACGAAGCCGAGATCGACGCGCAGCCTGTTCCCCAGATCGTCGAGCCGCGCGGACAGATCGTACTTCGCGGCATTGCGGCCCCAGCCGAGCTGAAAGCCGCGATCGTTCTGTCTCCGCCCATCCCATTCCGGCGCGAACGTGGGATAGACCGGCGTCTTCGTGCGGGAGACAAGGGCCTGGCCATAAATCCGGTCTTTTTCGTTCGGACGCCATTGGAAGTCGAGACCGAAGACGCGGTTGTGCGAACCGCCTTCGTTCTCCTTGAGCGTGGCGGTGGCGCCAATGAAGCTCCGTCCGAGCTCACGTCGAGCGCGAAAGATGCCCACGTTCGACTCGAAGTCCTGCGGCGCGAAGTCCGACCCGAAGGCGCCGGGCAGGATCACACTGCCCCCGCCTTCATCGCGGGCGAGCAGGGCGGTGTAGCTCACGCCCGAGGCGTTTCCGGTGACGCGCGCGCCAAATCTGGGCGAGGTGATGGAGCGTGAGTAGAAAACCGGAATGGGAGTGTCGAGAAGATCGACGCCCTCCAGGAAGAACGGGCGTTTCTCTGGGAAGAACAGAGCGAACCGGTTGTTCACCGCGATCTGCGCGGTATCCGTCTCCACCTGTGAAAAATCGGGATTGATGGTGAGGTCGATGGCGGTGCTCGCGAAGGGAGTCCACTTGAAGTCGAGTCCGAAGCGGGAATCGACGCCCTCGCCGGAAAGGGGCCCTCCTGGCCGCGAGGCGCGCTTCACATCCTGACCGCTCGCGTAGGGCGCCATGACCATGTGGCGCGAGGTCGGGAGGTTCGACAGGCCTCTCAAGTCGGCGACGTTGCAGATGTAACAGTTGGAGCCGCGCGGGATGGGCGCGCTGTAGATCGCATACCGGCGGTCCCGCGGATAGTTGCGCCAGATCATGATTCCCCACGGTTGCTCCGCGACGTGCTTGTACCGAAGCGAGGAGAAAGGAATCCGGATCTCCGCGGTCCAGCCTTGGTCGGTGATCTTCGCGGCGGTGTCGTAGTAGAAATCGGGGGAAAAGTCTTCATTGCTCGAGGAATCGTTGAACACCGCGTCTCCTTGAATGCCGCGGGGCGAGACCCGAAACTCCTGGGCCACGCGCTTGTCGCCCTGGGTGTCGATGAAGACGGCGACATTGTCGTCGGTTCCAAAGACCTGATCCCGATCGGTGAACGGGGCGCGCATTTTCGAGGGATCGGGATCCTCGCAGTTCAAGCCTATGTACAGGTACTTCTCGTCGTAGGCCACGAGCGCCGTGGTCTTCACATGAGGGGCGCGGTTGTCGCCGAAGACGGTCTCGTAGAACGTGTCGATTCTCGCGGCGCCCGCCCACCCGGCCTCGTCGAGGGCGCCGTCCATGCTGATCTGTGCGGTGAGCCTCACCGCGCTCACCAGGGCGGCCTTGGGAGCCGGCGCGTCGGATTTCGTGACTTCGGTTCTGGGATCCTGGGCAAGCGCACCCGGAGCCACCGCCAGGAGAAGGGCAGCCGACCGGGCCATCAATTTGCTGGGGAATCGCATCAAGGCCTTCCGAGCCGCGAGAATATCTGGCAGCCGTTACTTCTTTGACGTCGCCCGAGGTGATTTGGTTCCGACCAGGTCCGAAGCCCAAGGGGAAGACGCGGAGGGCGAACGCGAAGAAGCGCGGGGCTCGTCAGTTGTGCACGCCGGGGGCTTCGTGGCCGGTGCGGGCGACGTACTCGACGTACGTGCCTGGGTAGAGATGCGGTTCGGTCTCGAGGCCTGATTCGCCGCCGAGCTCAATGACTCGATTCGACAGACCGCGCAGGAACGCTCGATCGTGCGAGACGAAGATCATCGTGCCTTCGAAGTCCTTCAAAGCTTCGACCAGCATCTCCTTCGTGGCCAGGTCAAGATGGTTCGTCGGCTCGTCGAGGACGAGAAAGTTGGGCGGATTGTGGAGCATACGCGCCATGACCAGGCGTGACTTCTCGCCGCCCGAGAGAGCCCGAATCTTCTTTTCGACCTCATCGCCGGAAAACTGAAACGCGCCGAGCACGCTGCGCAGGGATCCGACAGTGTCGCTCGGAAAGTCCTGAACCATCTGGTCCCAGACGGTCAGGTCCGGATTGAGAATATCGAGGGCCTGCTGCGCGAAATAACCGAGCCTGAGACTCGCGCCTAGACGGACGCTGCCCGAATCGGGCTTGAGGGCGCCCGCGATCATCTTCAGCAGCGTCGACTTCCCCGCTCCGTTCTTGCCCATCACGCAGTAGCGCTCGCCCCGGCGGACGATCATGCTGAAGTCCTTGTGCACCACGCGGGAGCCATAGGCCTTCGAGACGGACTCAAGAACCGCCACCTCATCGCCCGAACGCGGCGGCGTCTTGAACGAAAACTTCACCACCACCCGTTTTTTCGGCGGTTCGACTCGTTCGATCTTGTCGAGAGCCTTGATCCGGCTCTGAACCTGCGCCGCCTTGGCCGCATGCGCCGCGAAACGGTCGATGAAGCGCTGCTCTTTCGCGAACATCGCCTGCTGGCGCGCAAACTGCGCCTCCTGATTCACGTCGCGCAGCGCCCGTTCGCGCTCGTAGAAATCGTAGTCGCCCGAGTAGACGGTGATCTCGCCACTGTCGATCTCGGCGATCTTGGTGACGACCCGGTTCATGAAGTCCCGATCGTGCGACGTCATGAGCAGCGCGGCGCCGATTGTCTTCAGAAACGACTCCAGCCAGACAATCGATTCGAGGTCGAGATGATTCGTCGGCTCGTCCATCAGCAGGACGTCGGGTTTGCCAAGCAGGACGCGGGCCAGAGCGACCCGCATCTTCCAGCCGCCGGAGAGAGCGCCCACATCGCCGTCGATCCTTGCATCATCGAATCCGAGGCCGTGGAGGACCTCGCGCGCCTGCGCTTCAAGCGCGTAGCCGCCGAGGTGGTCGTACTCTTCCTGGACCGCGCCAAACCGCTCAAGGATCCGGTCCATGTCCAAGGCCTTGGCGGGATCGCCCATCTCGTGCTGAAGGGCTTCCAGTTCGTGATGCAGGTCTCCGAGCCGGCCACTGCCGGCGATCGCTTCGTCCAGAACCGACCGGCCCGACATCTCTTCCACATCCTGGCGGAAGTAACCGAGGGTCAGCTTCTTCGGGACCGAGACTTCGCCTTCGTCGGCGGTTTCCTCGCCGGTGATCAGACGGAAGAGGGTCGTCTTCCCGGCGCCGTTCGGGCCGACGAGGCCCACTTTCTCTCCGGGATTGAGCTGAAAGGCGGCGTCGACGAACAGAACCTGCCTGCCGTACTGCTTCTGAATGCGCGAAAGGGAAATCATGGCGAGCCGGTTACTTTAGAGTTGGGGGGCCGCAGAAGCGAACGCTTGTCTTTGGCGAGTGACCCACGTCGCGGCAAGGTTCGTCACTGCGAGCCGCCCACGTCCTTCGGACGTGAGGTTGGGAAGAAACCGAGAAATGGCTCGCAAAGCCGGACCGTTCTGAGATGGCCTGAAGCAATCTCTCAGGCATCGTCGTTGGGGCCCGCGGGGCCGGGCGCTGATGTGGGCTTGCCGCGCCGGGGACGGCTCGCGCGTCGCCACTGCGCCGCCGAAACGCTGGAATCGTGTGGCTCCTTGCTCGCCTCATCGCTCGCGAACGAACCAGAAGGACAGTTGCGACTCGCGCGCGAAGCCCCGACGCAAGCAACCCACATCAGCGCCCGTCCCCGCTCCATCTCTGTGAAAAAGGCAGAGGATGAGACTTCGCCCTGTGAAGCATGGGGCCGGCCCCCTCGTGGCCAGACTCGCGACCGCGGCTCGGTCGTCGTTTGCTGCGGCAGCCTGAGCTCACAAGAATGGAGCGGGACCAGGGAGCGAGTGGGTTGCTGGCGTTGGGGCGTCGTGCGCGAGTCGCAGGAGTCCGTTACAGACATTCGCGAGCGTCGAGCCGAGTAAGGAGCCACACGATCCCGAAGTCTCGGGTGCGCAGTGGCGACGCACGAGGCGTCCCCGGCGCCGCAAGCCCGCTCGATCCCTGGTCCCGCGGGCCCCAACAAGGACGCCGGTGTTGCTGCCGCAGGTAGGGCCGACGAGGACCTAGGGGATAAGGCCTGCACCGGCAAGAAAGTACGCAATATGGGGCTATTTCGAGCCTGTTTCTCAGCAAGGCCAGATCCTCGGGGCCTGAAGCAATCTCCCCCGCCGGAGCCCCGCGCGCTTTCGGGTGATGCTGCGGCCCAGGGGCCTTCCTCGCCCTCACATCCGCGGGGCGCAGGGCGTTCTCTAATGAAAGGCGGCTTGCGGCGCAGCCCTGCTACTGGTCGTTGCCTCTTGAGATCCGGATTCCGCCGTTCACCGTCGAGAGCGCGAGTTCACGTCCGCCGTTACCCAGGCGGCCCTCCGCCGACCGCGGTCCCCACTTTTTCCGGACTTCGATCTCGGTGAAATCGCTCGTGATCCCGCCATTGACGGTTTTCGCCGAGACATCGGCGTTCACACCCTCAGGCAGGCTGAGGCGGACGGACCCGTTCACCGTGGAAAGTCTGATGTCATCGGGCGAACTCGCGTCAGAGCGAACCGTCGCCCGAATCGAACCGTTGACGGTGGTCGCCTCGGTCAGCGTTCCGGCTTGCACTTCGATGCTGCCGTTCACGGTGGAGACTGCCGCGCGTCCTTCAACCTCCGCCTGGATGCGTCCATTCACCGTTCTGGCCTCGAACGCCACCTCGCGGGGGATCCGAAGCTCGAACTCGACATTGACGTCGTTGTTGCGAACGTTCATCCGACCGCCGCCGCCCGGCTTGCACTCGTTGGGCCGCGATTCGTCACGGCTGGGGTAAACCGCGCAGACCGTGACCCCGCCGGAGTGAGGGACCACCTCGATCTTCACCGACTCGGGATCGCTTCGCCGCCCGGTGCGCGTGGCCACCAGTTCGATCTCGGAGCCGCTCGAGCCGACGGCGCGAATGGGACCGTTGATGCCCCGGACTTCAAAGGTCTTGCCCGCCGCCAGCTTCCCCGTCCACTTGAAGGGAGCGGCGGTTCGCTTCGGGCCGTTGAAGGTATCGGCGAAACCCTCGCCGAGGTCTTCAAACCAGGACGAGAAATCGAAGTTCCAGGACGCGCTCTCTTTGTGCTTCGCGTGCTTGTCGTCGGCGAAGGCGGGGTTTCCGGCAAAGCCTTCGACCGCAAGTGCGGTCAAAAAAGTGAACGCGGTTCTGGAAATCTTCATGTAGGTGGACCTCTCTCTTGTGAGAGTAGACGAGCCGGGCGGGGAGGAGGTTCCGCCCGTGCCTAAAAAATGGCGCGTGGCCTATGCTCCTTGCCCTCATGAGCGAAGCCATTCTCAAGCCGCGCGGTTTCTCCCGGCTCGAATCGGGACACCCGTGGATTTTCAAATCGGACGTGGAGCCCGTGGAGACTCCCAATGGCGAGATAGTGGACGTGGTGGCCAAGGGTCGATTCCTTGGCCAGGCCTTTTACTCGCAGCATTCCGAGATCACGCTCAGGATGCTCTCCCGCGGCGCCCTCGCCGACTCGTGGCTTTCGGATCGGATTGAGGCGGCCATTCGCTTTCGCGAGGAGACACTCGGTCTGCGCGGCGCATGTCGGCTGATCCACGGCGAATCCGACGGCCTGCCCGGCCTCATCGTGGATCGGTATGGCGATGTTCTGGTTCTCCAGATTCTCGCCGCCGCGATGGAGAGACGAACGGGCGACATCGTTGACTTCCTGGTGAAGTGCCTGAAGCCGCGAGGCGTTCTCGCTCGCAATGACGTGAAAGTCCGCGAGCGCGAGGGCCTGCCGCGTGAGACAAAGACGCTCTGGGGCGATATTCCGGAGGTGGTGGACATTCAGGAGGGTTCAGTCACGCTGAGCGTCGACCTGATCAACGGCCAGAAAACCGGCGCGTTCCTCGACCAGTCGGCTAATCATCTTGCGTTCGGGAGACTGGCCCAGGGTCGTGTGCTCGATGCGTTTTGTCACGACGGTGGTTTTGGTCTGCAGGCGGCGCGGAAGACCTCGGTCCGGGAGGTCGTTGCGGTGGACATTTCCGCCGAGGCCCTCGTGCGCGCTCAGGCGAATGCCGCGCGGAACGCGCTCACCCTCCAGACCATCGAAGCGAACGTCTTCGACTTCCTCACCGATGAAGTGGCGGCGGGGACGCGCTTCGACACCATCGCCCTCGATCCCCCCGCGTTCGCCAAGACGAAAAGCGCAAGGGATGCGGCCTGGCGCGGCTACAAGGAAATCAACCGGCGCGCCCTTCAGCTCCTGGAACCGGGCGGTCTGCTTCTGACCTGCTCCTGCTCATACCACGTGAGCGAAGAAGACTTCGAGGCCGTGGTTGCGAACGCGGCCGCGGACGCCGGGATCACCGCCCAGATCATCGAACGCCGCTCCCAGGCCGCCGACCATCCGGTGCGACTCGGAATGCCGGAAAGCCGCTACCTCAAAGCCCTGGTCGTCCGCAAGCTGGAGTGACGGCAGCCGTTAGGAACAGGTTCGGAGAAGGGGGATCTTCGTTGGGAAGTGGACCCCGGCTCCCGGCTTTCGGCGGGACCAGCTTCGCCGGGGTGACGGCGCGCGCCCTTATCGCGGGGGCGCCGTCACTTCCGCTTCATCGTCATCGGGTCGCGCAGCGTCAGTTCCGTGACTTTTCCGTTCGCGATTTTCTCGATGGTGACGTCGTGTTTGCCGTCGCCCTTCCCGATCTCCGCCTGATTGCCCACGACCAGCGTGATCATCTTCTCGGGCACCAGATACTGCTTCGCCACGCGCTGCACGTCGGCAACGGTGACCGCCTGGATCCTGTCCCGATAGGTCGCCCAGTAGAGCGGATCCCGCTTCGTGTACTCGTCGGCCGCGAACGTGCCCGCCTGCTGCGCCTTCGACTCGAAGTTGCTCGGGAACGTCTGGATGAGGCTGTTCTTGATGGTGACCAGTTCCTCGTCGGTTACCGGCGTCTCGCGGATTTTCCTGATCTCTTCGAAAACGAGTTGGAGGGCATAGGCCACGGTCGAACTCTTCGACTGATACGCCGCGCGGAACCTCCCCGGAAAGTACGTCCCGAAACCGATGCCGCTGCCCGCGGAGTAGGCCAGACCTTCGTTCGACCGAACCGTCTTCGTGATCCGCGACGTGAAGCCGCTGCCGCCCAGAATCTCGTTCATCACTTCCAGCGCGTAGACGTCGGGCGACGTCCGAAGCACGCTCGGCAAACCGACGGAGACGCGGCCCTGATTCACATCCTTGTGGATGCGATAGAAGCCGGGGACCGCCGGCTTGATGCCTGGAGGAACGGCTGCCACCACGCCCTTCGGCGACGGCCAGGTCGCGAACGCGGCCTCGAGCTTCTTCACCATCTCCGCCTTGGTGAAGGAACCCGACACGGCCAGGGTCATGTTGGCCGGGTAGTAGTACATGTCGTGGAACGCGGCGAGGTCCGCGCGGGTCAGAGAACTGATCGAGGCCTCCGTGCTGAAGCGGTTGCTGACGTGAGCCTCTCCATAGAGCAGAACCGAGAACTCACGCCCTTCGATGTCGGTCGATTCGTCGTTCCGCTTCTTCATGTCCTGAAGGATCTGGTCCTTGGCGAGCTTCAGCCGGTCTTCCTGAAAACCCGGGTCACGAAGCATCTCGATGAAGAGCTTCAGGGAATCGTCGAGGTTGTCAGCCAGGCAGTTCACCGACGCTCCGCCCGATGTGTCGCCCATCGAACTGCCGATCTGGGCGGCGAGAAAGTCGGCGCGCTCGTCGAACTGTTCCGCGGTTAAGGACTTCGTTCCCCCCGCCCGCATCTGCGATCCAGTGAGTCGGGCCAGGCCCTCTTTCCCCGCCGGCTCAAGCCAGACGCCCGCACGAACCATCACCTGAATGTTCACGAGCGGAAGCGCCCGGTCTTCGATGATGTAGGCGACCATGCCGTTCTTGAGGACCACCCGATGGTCCTTGGCCGAAGGAGGCGCATAGGTAAGAGGCGCGTAGGTGAGGTTCTCGGGCTGGTCCGCGATCGGCTGAGCGGACGCCATGGACGCGACGAGGAGAGCGGGAAGGCCGAGTCGGACGATTCGTTTGACGTTCATGACTACTTCTTCCCTTCCTTCTCAGGCTCGCCGGCTGCGGCTTTGCGGGTGAAGATGCCAACCGCTCGGGTCTCCTTGGTCAAGTACTGCTTCGCGACCCGCTGTATGTCGGCAGCGGTGACCGCGTCCAACTCTTCCGCCTGAGAGTTGATCCGCTTCCAGTCGCCCGTCCCTTCATTCTGAAGAAGCTGGAACATGATGAAGGTGGCGCTCGAAAGCCGGCGGTACGCATTCGCCTTGGCCTGATTCTTGACCTTCTGAAGCTCCTGGTCGGGTACGGCCTCGGCAATGAGCTTGTCGAGAACTTCATAGAGAGCGGCTTCAACCGCGCTCGGTTCCTGGCCATCCTTGACCGTGACTTCGGCTCCGATGAATCCACCGTACTTCTGGCCGTTCACAAACGCGGAGGCATTGTTCGCGATCTTCCGGTCGAGGACCAGCGCCTTGGTGAGACGCCCGGTGCGCCCAGAGAGAATGTCGGTCATCAGGTCGAGGGCCGGGAAGTCCTTGTGGACGAGGGGCACGCCCTGCCACCACACCCGAACCGTGGGAGAGGTTTCCGCTTCCGCATTAAAGCGCTTCTCCCCGAGCGACCTCGGCTCGAGAGTCACGACGTCCGGAGCTATCGGGCCGCGCTTCAGCCGGCCAAAATAGCGCTCGAGCAGGGGCTTCACCTCAGCGGTCTTGAAGTCGCCGACCAGAACTCCCGTGAGGTTGTTGGGCGCGTAGTAGGTCGCGAAGTAATCCTTCGCCTGCTGAAGCGTGTACATCGGGATGTCGGAGGCCCACCCCACCACCGGCCAGCCGTACGGATGAGCGTCCCAGAACATCGAGTTGAACTGCTCGTCGAACTTGCCAAGCGGCGTCGACTCCGTGCGCATGCGCCGCTCTTCAAAGACGACATCGCGCTCCGAATAGAACTCCCGAAAGACCGGATTCAGCAGCCGGTCGGACTCGAGCCAGGCCCACAGCTCCAGCTTGTTCTTGGGCAAACGCATGAAGTACACGGTCCAGTCTTCGTTCGTGGACGCGTTCAGGAACTCGCCGCCGTTCTTGGTGTAGATCTGGTCCATCTGGTCCTTGATGATGTTCTCGCGCTGCTTGAGGACCATCTCGTCGAACTTCGCGTCGAGCTCTTTGTAGCGAGGCGTCTTGGCCAGAGGATCGTCCATGCCTGTGATCTCGCCCCGACGAAGGCGTTCACGCATCTCGGACATGAGGCCGCGCATCTCGTTCCGCACCTGCTCCTGCTCTTCGATCAACTTGAGGTCGAGGGCGATGTTCTTCGTGCCGACGATGTGGGTGCCCTTGAACATCATGTGTTCGAAGAAGTGCGAAATGCCGGTGATGCCAGGCCGCTCGTTCGCCGAACCCACGTGAGCCACCCACCCGGTGGCGACGGTCGGGGCATCGTGACGCTCGTACAACAGCCATTTCATCCCGTTCGACATCGTCCACTCCTCCACCTCGATCCGCGGCTTCTCGGCCGCCGGGGCAAGGGACGAGAGGGTCAGGAACGACAGTGCGAGGGCGCCTTTCCTCGGGTTCAATATCATGAACATCTCCTTTGGTCTGAGGATCATACGCGCCAAACCCGGGCGAACCACGGCGAACCGGGGAGTGAGTCGAGGGCGCCATCAGGGTCGAGTCGTCAAGGTTGAACGCCGGAGACCGGTGTCCGGCGTCGTTGGTGCGACCCGGAGCACTAGAATCCGGCGTGTGGCAGAAAGAAGAGTCGGCACCATCACTCGCTGGGCGGACATCGCAACGGGTCTTTCGACGTTCAGGTTGAAGGCTCGTCCAGGAACATCGTTCCCTGACTACAAGGCGGGCCAATACATCGCCCTCACCCGTGAGAACTCCAAGCTCACCACGAAAGTGAAGGACGCGGACGGCCACATTCACTACGAGCCGGCGCTCGCGGAGGACGGAACCCCCAAACTCGGTCCGGTCACGCACTCCTATTCCATCGCCTCAGCACCCTACGAGACGAAGGAAGGCGGCGAGCTTGAGATCTACATCACGCTCGAGAAGCTCGGCGGTTCTCGGTTCGGCCGGTTCACCGATTCCCTGTTCGCCCCTGCCTCTCATGAGGGCGACACCCTCGGCTACGTCGACAGGATCGTGGGCAACTTCACGCTGGACCACCGCGCTCCAGGCGCCAAGTTTGTCGTGATGGTCGGCACGGGCACTGGCCTCGCGCCCTTCGTGGGCATGATGAAGCAGGTGGCGCATGAGGCCAGGGCGGGACAGGCTTCGGCGGCAAAGTACACCCTCATCCATGCGAACCGCACGGTCTCCGAGCTGGCCTACGACGCGACCCTGCGACAGCTCCATACCGAGAAGATCGCGGGTTTCGACTTCCGGTACGTGCCATCGGTGAGCCGGCCAACTCCGTACGATGCGAACGATCCTTTTCTGTCGCAGGGGCGAGCGAACAATCTTCTCCGCTCGATTCTCGGCCTTCCGACCCGCGAGGAGGAGATCTTCGAAGAGCTTCAGGCGAGCGGAGGCGACGGCGCATCAGCGCTGTCGGCCGCGGATCGGGTTACGAGACCTCGTCTCGGTTCAGGCGTCGACGGCGCCACCCTTCGCGACCGTATGCCTGCGGAGCGCACCACGGTTCTGACCTGCGGCAACGGGGAGCTGATGGAAGACATCAAGCGCATCTGCGAGAAGGCCGGCTTCAAGTTCGAGATGGAAGAGTGGTAGCGCCAGCTTGATTCTCACCGGACCCCCCAAAGTCACGTTGCGCGCCGCCCGCCCCAGGGCTTATGACGGGGCGATCGCGGCCGCGCGCACGTGCTACTCACCGCGGGTGATCGACGATTCGGAGATCACCGATAAACAGCGGGATTCCATCGGCCCCCTCACCTTCTCCGCCGGACATCACACCGTCTTCCAGCACGCCACCTTCGAGTTCGGTCTGGAGAATGTGTCGCGACACTTCGTGTGGGCGTTCCTCCACTCGCATCCCTTCTATAACTCGGAGCAATCGTCGCAGCGCTTCGTCAAGCTGGGGGAGGCGCGGGCCTACGTCCCCAAGACTCTGCCCGCGGAGGCCCGCTCCGTCTACGAGGCGTCGATCGAGAAGGCGTGGGCCGCCTACGCGCGTCTCTCTCAGATCCTGGTAAAGGACACGACGGACATCGTCA
>JANLWV010000156.1:0-3767 GCA_031364765.1 Vicinamibacteria bacterium | reverse complement strand
GGGATGAGAGATCATGACGAGCCGCAGGAGCATGGCCACCAGGCCGGTCGTGGTCAGGCAACGGGCCGCCCTTTTCTCAATAGAAAGCGCCTGCTCCATCCCCTTCCTCGCCAGAAGCAGGAGAAGCGTGGAGACCATCAGCATCTCCGGGGCCAGGCTCGCCTGACGCCAGGCGCCGAACAGGTCGCTCCAGGCTCGGACCGCAAACGCAAGCGCCCCAATCAGGGTAAGAGCGCCCGCGCCGAGAGGCGACGCGCCAAGAACCAGCAGGCCGGCAAGAAAGAGAAGGGCCGCTCCGGCCGGCCGGAGCGCCGCCCAAAACCGGAGCCTCATAGGGGGGCCCGACGCGATGTCGAGCGTGAGGCGGTCCAACTTGAGTCCCATATTTCGACGTTCGTGCGAGTCCACGTGGAGAGCCACCACGAGAGGGCCCCGCACCTCAGGCGCCCGTAGCGTCGTCGACTTTATTTCGCCGCCCCGAGCGCGAAACGTCTCCGTCCGGGCGCCGCCGACGCTGACGTCCACGACCGCCTCTTCGCCGAAGACCCTCGCGTACCGCAGCGTGACGTCCATGTCGGAACCGCTCGCCTCAAACGGAAGATCGACCGAGGCGGCATACGTCGTCCAGTGCCAGCCGACTTTGTCCTCTACCTCGCTGTTCCGCCCGAACCCGGAGACAAAGGGCGCGTCGCCAGGGCCGAGATTCAACTGGACCCGACGAGTGGAGAGACCCAGGGCCGAAGCCGCGGCTAACAGCACGGCCATAGCACCCAGGCCGAAACCGGCGAGGTCGTTACGAGCCACAGGCGAACGCGCGGCGCATCACCGGGAAAAGGCTCTGGAACGCGATCTCGTTGCCGCGGGCATTCCAGTGGCCATCCACAGGGAGATAGGCGGGAGGACCCGCTTTCTCGCCGCTGCGGAACAAGGCGGTGGACTCGACGAGCGGAATGTCGAGTCCGACGAGCGTGCCGGCCAGACGAGTCCGCACCGAATCCCGGTTCCATGGGCGATCGGCGCCGTACCGGCGTTGGACGAACGTCCAAGCATCGTCGTTTACCTCAAACCGCGCCGGCACGTAGAAGACCGAGAAACTGGCGCCGTCCCGCCGAACATCGTCGCGAAACCGGCGCAGGATTTCGATCGTTCGTTTCCACATCTCAGCCACCCGAGTTTGCTCTGCGGCGTCTTTCGGCCCAAAGGGAAGGTATTCGGCAGGGGGCTCGGCCGAAAGTTCCGGCATGAGGCCGTACCCTGAGAGGGTCCGGGACCAGTCGGGCCGGCTTCGCTCCAGGCGCGTGGCCAAAAGGGCCCAAAGGGCCGAGTGGTGGAACGTGGAGGCACCCCGCCGCGCCACCGTTTCCTCGCGATCTCCCATGGGTGGCGCGATCGACGCCGGAAGCACAAGTTCGAGAGAACCGCCCTTCTCGACAAAAACTGGCTTCGAACGGTTCCCCGTGCCCAGCCGCTCGATATTGAACTGCAGGTCGTTGTAGTAGAAAAGGAGGACCACTTCGGCGGGGCGGTATTTGGATACCTCTTCGCTGAAGTAGAGCCATTCCTGGTCCGTCGAATAGCCTGGCCCCCCGGCATTCAGGACATCCACCCGGCACGACTTGAGCGCTTCGGCCAGGCGGCCCCGCAGGGTTTCGGGTTCGCTTGTGTAGTAGCCATGGGCGAACGAGTCCCCCATGATCGCCAGCCGGCGCACGCCCGCCTCCGGCTCGTACGAGATCTCCGGCCCGCGGAGTCCGAGCCGGTTTATCGAGACGACGACGTCGAAGCCTTCCCGGCGGATGCGCTGCGCCCCGTTCGGCCGGGTTCGCCAGCCCAAGGTCGGTGAGATCTCCGAAATCGGCGTCCCCTCCGCGGCCGGGGTCGCGTTCGGTCGAAGGAGGAAGCGCGTGGCGCCTTCCCCGAGCGCCAGAGTCAGGAGCGTCGAGAAAGTCGCGAGAAGAAGCCGCGTGCGCCATTCTCCGGCGCGGGCCGTCATGCCGCTTGGGTTTGAAGAACCGCGCGCTTTTCAACCTCGCGCAGGAGGGTCTGCAGAAAGGTCTCATAGCGATGCGTGATGGGCTTCAGGGCGCCCATGGAGTTGCACTTCAGGATCTCGACAAAGAACTGCTCGAACGCGGACCAGTCGCGGTACATGAGATGGCGCAACTGACGGTCATAGAACTTCGCCGTGTTCTCGCGCAGAGCGAGGGCCGTCACTTCGTCGCCCCGCGCGTAAAAGTCCCGGGTGGTGCGCAGGAGTCCGTCGAGCGCCTTCTTGAGGGCGAGCGAGCGTTCCTTCTTGGTGACGAAGTCAGAGAAGACGCCGACCCCGGTGAGGCCGGAATCCAGCGCCCCCGCCAGCTGAACCACGGATTGCTGAAAGCAGTCCTTGAGGATGCCGTGGGCGTTCTCAATACGGGCGCGCACATTCTCGGATGACTGGGCCGAGGACAGATCGGCCAGCTCGACCCGCACCACCTTGTTGATGTCGATGGGCATGCAGTACGCGATGGAGTCGCAGGCGTCGCGAACCGCGCTCCCGTGGGGCAAAGCCACGAGCGCCCGCTTCTCGATATAGGAAACGAGCTGACGGGCCTCGGAGATGACCAGAGAAAACACGCAGGCCGCGGTCTTCACCCGATCGTCGGGCAGACCGTCGGGGTCGGCGAATTCGAGGTACTTGAGCAAGCGGAAGATCTCGAGGAAAACCCGGGCCACCGGATTTCGTTCGTTCGGAGCCTCGACCGCGCGAATGAGGGCGGCAATCTCGGAACTTGAGACCTTGTCGAACATCGGCTTGAACTTCTTGTCGAGAAGGGCGGCGAGCGGCGGATTACGCCGGAGTTCTCGCGAAAAGATCCGGCCCACCGACTCGAAAATCTGAAGCAGCGTCTTCTGGGCGCGCAGAGACTCCGCCACCAGAAGCCGCACGTCTTCGAGAGTCCCTCGGAGCACCAGCAAACCGGCTTCGGGCCGGGCATCCCGGAGGAGACGCTCAAAATACGGATCGGCGCTCTCGGACTCGCGGATGAAGCCATCGACGTATCGCTTGAACTGGGCCTCGTCGACCCGATCCCGGGGCAGAAGTTGCGAGCACAACTGGCCGACCCGCAGAAGGCACAGATCCACGACGGCCAGTTCCGCCGACCAGTCACGGTACGGCAACTCGTTCACCTGCTCATCGGAAAGGGCGTGATGGGCGGGCTTGAAGAAGCGGTCCAGCGCGCGGAGCCACATCTCAAGCTCGAACAGTTCCTTCTTGCGACCCGATTCCCCCGCCCCTTCCATCCAGGCGCGCACCTGCGTCCGAAGGTAGTCTGACCCCAGGCGGGCTTGTCGATCTGTCCGTTCGTTCTCTTCCATGATTTGCCGGGTGTGAATCGGGCGGGGGGCGGGGTGATCTTACAGAAGCGCGTCGTGACCTTCTCGGCTAAGCTTCCAAAACGAGGGCTTTTGAAGATTCTCGGGAAAAACTGGGTCTGTTGCCCGAACTCTGGGCGTTCATGAAAGTTCGGAAGAAGTGGTGGCTCGGCCCGATCGTGGTCATGCTGGTTCTGCTCGGCCTCCTGATTGTTCTGACCCAGGGCACGGCAGTGGCGCCCTTCATCTATACCCTCTTTTAGGCGGGGGGCCGCAGAGTCCAAACGGACTCCCATGCTCAGCCCCCCACACCTCCGTGCGCTACGGCGGGAGTAAATCCCGCCTCCGCTTGGTTCCAAGCCGGCACGCAGAAGACGAGTTCGAAGGCGGGCAACGAACCTCAACGGGTG
>JANLWV010000318.1:0-6886 GCA_031364765.1 Vicinamibacteria bacterium | reverse complement strand
GGCCGTGGGGTGTTTTTACTGGTTTCCTCCTTTGACTTCTCGCTTGGTCCAACCCCCTTTGCCGCCGCCGGCCCGGGCGGGGCCGGGGCCCGCGGCCGCCGCCGCCGCCGTCTTCGCCACCTTCTCGACCTTGCTGGAGTGGCTCTTGAAGGTACGGGTGGGCGAGAACTCGCCGAGCTTGTGCCCGACCATGCTCTCGGAAACGTACACGGGAACGAACTTTCTTCCGTTGTACACCGCGATGGTGTTCCCCACCATTTCCGGGAAGATGGTCGACCGACGCGACCAGGTCTTGATGACCCTCTTGTCGAGCGACTTGTTCTGCTCTTCGACCTTTTTGAGCAGATGGCCGTCGATGAACGGGCCCTTTGAAGTTGATCTAGCCATTCGGTCCTACTTCCGCCTCTTCACAATCATGGATTGCGTGCGCTTGTTACGGCGCGTCTTGTAACCCTTCGTGGGCTTGCCCCACGGCGTCACCGGATGACGACCGCCGGAGGTTCGGCCTTCGCCGCCACCATGAGGATGGTCGACCGGGTTCATGGAAACGCCTCGGTTGTGCGGCTTTTTGCCGAGCCAGCGCTTGCGGCCGGCCTTGCCGTGCTTCACGTTCTTGTGCTCGGCGTTTCCGACCTGACCGATGGTCGCCTTGCAGAGAACATGCACCTTGCGGATCTCGCCGGACGGGAGCTTGACCTGCGAGTAATCGCCCTCCTTGGCAACAAGCTGGGCGCCGACGCCGGCGCTACGAACCATCTGCGCGCCTTTGCCCGGACGAAGTTCGATGTTGTGGATGATCGTTCCCGCGGGGATCTGCTGAATCGGCATCGAGTTTCCAGGCAGGATGTCGGCGCCCTCGCCGGAGATCACGGTCTTGCCGACCACGAGGCCGTCGGGGCAGAGGATGTAGCGCTTCTCGCCGTCTACGTAGTGCAAAAGGGCAAGACGAGCCGAGCGATTCGGATCGTACTCGATCGCCGCTACCTTCGCGGTGATGCCGTCCTTGTTGCGCCTGAAGTCGATAACGCGGTAACGACGCTTGTGGCCGCCGCCTCGAAACCGGATGGTGAGACGGCCGCGCGAGTCGCGGCCGCCCGACTTCTTGAGGGGCTCGGTAAGGGCCTTCTCAGGCCGCGTCTTCGTGATTTCGTCGAACGACGGAGTCACCATGAAGCGACGGCTGGGGGTTGTAGCTGCGTAGGTCTTGAGGGCCATGGGGATTTTTCTTAGACCGCGTGGTTAAACAGCTTCATGGAACTCGATCATCTTCTCGCCCTCTTTGAGGAGGACGTAGGCCTTCTTCCAGTCAGCACGATGGCCCTGGTAGCGGCCCTGGCGGCGAAGTTTTCCGGGCAGATTCGCCACGCGAACCTGCTCGACCTTCACGCTGAAGAGCTTCTCCACCGCCTTCTTGATCTCGGGCTTGGTGGCGTCGCGATGGACTTCGAAGACGAGGGTGCGGATCGTCTCCTTCTGGAGGGTGGTCTTCTCGGTCACGAGCGGACGACGGATGACTTCAAAGATGGTGTTCATCGGGAGAGTCTCTCTTCAAGTCGCGAGAGGGCCGCGGTTGTGACCGCGAGGGTCTTGCAGTTGAGGATGTCGTAAACCGTCAGGTGAGACGTCTCGATCACTCGGAAGCCCGGGATGTTGCGGCTGGAGAGGAGGAGGGCGTCGGACGGCTCGCTCTCGACGTAAATCGTCTTGCCGTCGAAGTTCATGGCGTCGATCGCGGCCTTCAGGGCCTTGGTCTTCGGCACCTCGACCCGAAGGGACTCGATGATGCGGAGCGAACCGGTGCGGTTTTTGGTGGAAAGCGCCTGGCGAAGAGCCGCGGTGAGCGCCTTCTTCGGCATTGAGTACGAGTAGTCGCGGGGGGTGGGCCCGAAGACCGTGCCGCCGTGACGCCACAGGGGCGTCCGCTTCTCGCCGACCCGCGCCTGACCGGTGCCCTTCTGCTTCCAGGGCTTCTTGCCGGAGCCGGAGACGTCGCCGCGGCTCTTGGTCTTGTGCGTGCCCGCTCGCGCGCCGGCGCGATAGAGCTTGACCGCCTCGTAGAGGAGATGGTCGTTCGGGCGAAGTTCGAACACCGAGGGGGCGAGCTTTACCTCTCCGGTGGCTTTGCCGTTTTTGCCGGTGACAATCATGGCGCCGTCGGCCGACCTCGAAGGCGCAACCGGAGCCTTGGGTTCCGCCTTGGCCCGGGCGGCTTTTTCGGGCTTGGCAGCCTTTTGGGGCTTGGCGGCCTTCTGGGGCTTGGCGGCCTTCGCCGGCTTCAGCGCAGCCGCAGCCCTGGGAACAGCCGGAGCCTTCGCCGGCTTCTTCGCTTTGGCCTTGGGGGCGGGCTTCTTGGTTTTAGCCATGGGAGCTCCCCGTTACTTTCCGGTCCGGCGCGTGCCGGCCTTGTTGACGACGACGTAGGAGGAGATGGACCCGGGTACCGCGCCCTTCACAACCAGGATGTTGTTGTCGGCGTCGATCTCCACCACCTGAATGTTCTTGGTGGTGACGGTCTCAGAACCCATGTGCCCGGCCGCTCTCATGCCCTTGGTGACGCGCGATGGGAAGGCCGAGGCGCCGATGCTACCCGGCGCGCGGTGGTGCATAGAGCCGTGGGTCCCATCGCCGCCTCGGAAGTGATGGCGCTTGACCACGCCGGCGAAACCCTTGCCCTTACTGGTTCCCGTGATGCTCACCACGTCGCCCGGACCGAAGAGGGAAACGTTCACCTTGTCGCCTGGATTGATGGCCTCCGCGTCCGGAACGCGGAATTCGCGGGTCAAACGGGTCGGCGGAACGCCCGCCTTCTTGAAGTGACCCAACATGGGCTTGGTGGTGTGCTTCACCCGCTTGTCTTCGACGAAGCCCACCTGGACCGCCGAGTAGCCGTGTTTCGCGGTGGTTTTCCGCTCGACCACAACGCAGGGTCCGGCGGTGAGGACGGTGGCAGGAATAGCTCTGCCGTCCTTCCCATAGACCTGGGTCATGCCGACTTTTCTTGCGATGATTCCCTGAACTGGCATAACTCCCCTGCTACGTTCTAGCGTGCTCCTTGCCGAAAGCCTTGATCTCGACGTCGACTCCCGCCGGAAGATCGAGCTTCATCAACGCGTCCACCGTTTGAGGGGTGGGCTCGCAGATGTCGATGATTCGCTTGTGGGTACGAATCTCAAACTGTTCGCGACTCTTCTTGTCGACGTGAGGCGAGCGCAGGACGGTCCAGCGATTCTTGATGGTCGGCAGCGGTATGGGACCGGCCACGCGGGCGCCGGTCCTCTTCGCGGTGTCGACGATCTCGGACGTGGACTGATCCAGAACGCGGTAATCGAACGCGCGCAACCGGATCCGGATCTTCTCGTTGAGCATCATGACTTCGTGGGCTCGCTTCTTTATTCGACGATTAAGCAGTGACGACGACTCGCTATTCGATGATGTCCGAAACCGTGCCGGAACCGACGGTTCGGCCGCCTTCGCGGATGGCAAAACGAAGGCCCTTTTCCATGGCGATCGGATTGTTGAGCGTGACTTCCACCTGGGTGTTGTCCCCCGGCATGACCATCTCGACGCCGGTGGGCAGGGTGGCGACGCCGGTCACGTCGGTGGTGCGGAAGTAGAACTGCGGGCGGTAGCCGGTGAAAAAGGGCGTGTGGCGGCCCCCCTCTTCCTTGGTGAGGATGTAGACCTCGCCCTTGAACTTCGTGAAGGGCTTGATGCTCGCGGGCTTCGCGAGAACCATGCCGCGCTCGATGTCCTTGCGCTCCGTGCCGCGGAGCAAGACGCCGATGTTGTCGCCGGCCGTGCCCTCGTCGAGGAGTTTCTTGAACATCTCGATGCCGGTGACGACCTTCTTCTCGGTGGGACGGAGGCCGACCAGATCGACTTCCTCGCCCACCTTGACCTTGCCGCGCTCGACCCGGCCGGTGGCGACGGTACCGCGGCCGGAGATGGTGAAAATGTCTTCGATCGGCATCAGGAACGGCTTGTCGACCTCGCGCGTCGGCATCGGAATGTACCGGTCGACTTCGGCCATCAGCTTGGTGATGGGCTCGGCCCCTGCATCCTTGCCGTCGCCGTCCATGGCCTTGACCGCGGAACCGCGAATCACCGGGATGTCGTCGCCGGGAAAGCCGTAGTGCTTGAGCAGTTCACGGACCTCGAGCTCGACCAGGTCGAGAAGCTCCGGGTCGTCGACCAGATCGCACTTGTTGAGGAAGACCACAATCGAGGGCACGCCGACCTGGCGAGCGAGCAGGATGTGCTCTTTCGTCTGGGGCATGGGGCCGTCGGCGGCCGAAACCACCAGGATGGCGCCGTCCATCTGCGCCGCTCCGGTGATCATATTCTTGATGTAGTCCGCGTGACCCGGGCAGTCGACGTGCGCGTAGTGGCGGTTAGCCGTCTCATACTCGACGTGCGACGCGTTGATGGTGACGCCGCGCTCGCGCTCTTCGGGGGCGTTGTCGATCTGATCGTAAGCCTTGAACGAGTTCTTGGGGTTCTGGCCGGCCAGAACCTTGGTAATCGCTGCGGTCAGGCTGGTCTTCCCGTGATCGACGTGGCCGATCGTCCCGATGTTGACGTGCGGCTTGCTGCGATCAAATTTTTCCTTAGCCATGGGTTTTGCTCCTGAGGATCTATCTGTTTGCCTGCTGAAAGTTGAAAAGAGATCTTTGCTTACTAACTAATGCCTTGCGCTTACGTGACGCGTTGCGCCTTGCCGGACGACTTGGCGATGACTTCTTCCGCCACGTTTCGAGGAGCTTCCTCGTACTTCTCGAAGTGCATGGTGTAGGTCGCGCGGCCCTGCGTGCGAGACCGCAGGTCGGTGGAATAACCGAACATGTTGGAGAGGGGAACCATCGCGTTGATGAGGTTGGTGCCGCCGCGCGACGATTGGCCCTGGAGGTGACCGCGGCGGGACGAGAGGTCGCCGGACACCACACCCGTGTACTCATCGGGCGTCACCACTTCCACCCGCATGATGGGCTCGAGAATGACGGGATCCGCCTTCCTCGCTCCATTCTGAATGGCGAGGGAGCCCGCGAGTTTGAACGCCATCTCGCTGGAGTCCACATCGTGGTAGCTGCCGTCGTAGAGCCGCACTTTGACGTCGACCATCGGAAAGCCGGCCAGGACGCCCCGTTCGAGCGCTTCCTTGATCCCCATTTCGATGGGCTTGATGTATTCCTTGGGAATCGATCCGCCGGTCAGGTCGTTCTCGAACACGAAGCCTTCACCCGGAGCCGGCTCGCATTCGATCTTGCAATGGCCGTACTGGCCCTTGCCGCCGCTCTGCTTGATCCACTTGCCCTCGGCCAGCGCCTTCTTGCGAATGGTCTCGCGATAGGCGACCTGGGGCTTGCCCACGTTCGCTTCGACGCCGAACTCGCGCCTGAGACGGTCCACGATGATCTCGAGATGAAGTTCGCCCATTCCGGAGATCTTGGTCTGGTTGGTCTCGGGATCGCTCTCGACCTTGAAGGTCGGGTCTTCCTGCATCAGCTTGCCCAGGCCCTGGCCCATCTTTTCCTGGTCGGTCTTGGTCTTGGGCTCGACGGCGAGAGAGATGACGGGGGCGGGGAAGACAATGGCTTCGAGCAGGACGGGCTTGTCTGAGTCGCAGATGGTGTCGCCGGTGACCACGTTCTTGAGACCGATCGCGGCCGCGATATCGCCGGCGTAAATCTCCTTGATCTCTTCGCGCTTGTTCGCGTGCATCTTGACCAGGCGGCCGATGCGCTCGCGCGTGCCCTTGGTCGCGTTCAGGAGGGTGTCGCCCGTCTTCATCGATCCGGAGTACACGCGGATGAAGGCAAGCTGGCCGACAAACGGGTCGGTCATGATCTTGAAGACCAGGGCCGAGAACGGCGCGTCGTCGGTGGTCAATCGCTCGACCGGCTTCCGGGTGTCAGGGTCGATGGCCACCGTGGCCGGAATGTCGAGGGGCGAGGGCAGGTAGTCGATGACCGCGTCGAGCATGGGCTGCACGCCCTTGTTCTTGAACGCGGTGCCGCACACCACCGGGAAGAGCTTGAGCGCGATGGTGCCCCGGCGGATGCCCGCCTTGAGCTCGGCGATGGTGATCGCCTCGCCGTGCACGTACTTCTCGGTGAGGTGATCGTCGACCTCCGAAACCTTCTCGATGAGGTGCTCGCGCGCGAGCTTCGCCGCGGCCAGCAGATTCTGCGGGATCTCTTCGGTCTGGTACTCGGCGCCCATGGTCTCGTCGGGGTATCGGTACGCCTTCATCTCGACCAGGTCGATCACGCCGACGAACTGATCCTCCGCGCCGAGCGGCAGCTGAATCGCCACCGGCGTCCGAGCACTCAAGCGGTCGATCATCATGTCGATGCAGTGCTGAAAGTCGGCGCCCACGCGGTCCATCTTGTTGATGAACGCGATGCGGGGAACGTTGTATTTGTCGGCCTGGCGCCACACCGTTTCGGACTGGGGTTGCACGCCGGAGACCGCGTCAAACACCGCGACCGCCCCATCGAGAACGCGCAGAGAACGCTCGACTTCGGCGGTGAAGTCGACGTGGCCGGGCGTGTCGATGATGTTGATCCGATGCTCGCGCCAGAAGCACGTAGTGGCCGCGGATGTGATGGTGATCCCGCGCTCCTGCTCCTGCTCCATCCAGTCCATGGTGGCGGTGCCATCGTGGACTTCGCCGATCTTGTAGTTGACGCCGGTGTAGAAAAGAATCCGCTCGGTCGTCGTGGTTTTGCCCGCGTCGATATGCGCGGTGATACCGATGTTGCGAATTCTATCGAGCGGCGTCTCTGACACTGTGAACCTCCATGGGGAAACGGGCGCCCCGTACGACCGGCACCGTGTCCGGCCAGCCCCCGCGCGCCCGCATCGTCGTCTTTGGCCCGGTTCGCTT
>JANLWV010000051.1:0-8336 GCA_031364765.1 Vicinamibacteria bacterium | reverse complement strand
GTTTTGCCAAGGGCGCGCGGCGCTTCGTGCTCGGCCTGGGCAAGAAGATGCTGATCGCCAACGCGGCGGCCGAAGTCGCCGACCAGATCTTCGGCATGCCCGAGGCCGTCTCGACGCCAGTGGCGTGGCTGGGCGTTTTCGCCTACACGCTGCAGATCTACTTCGATTTTTCGGGCTACTCGGACATGGCCATCGGCCTCGGCCTGATGCTCGGCTTCGTCTTTCCGAAGAACTTCGACTCGCCGTACCGGGCCGAGTCAATCACCGACTTCTGGCAGCGGTGGCATATATCTCTCTCCACCTGGCTGCGCGACTACCTCTACCTTCCGCTCGGCGGCAACCGCAAGGGTCCGCGGCGCACCTACATCAATCTGGCTCTGGTGATGCTGCTCGGAGGTCTCTGGCACGGCGCCGCCTGGAACTTCGTGGTGTGGGGTGGCCTGCACGGCCTTTGGCTCGCGCTGGAGCGAGGGGTCGACAAGCGGAGCCTCTACGCTTTCCTCCCGCGGCCGGCGCGGGTGGCGATGACGTTTCTCGGCGTGCTGGTGACGTGGGTCTTCTTCCGCGCTTCCGACCTCACGTCCGCGGTGCGCTTCCTGGGGGACATGCTCGGACTCCGCGAGGTGCTTCCCCAGGCGGCCCTGCTGGGCGCCGTCATGTACACCCCGTACGCGTTGATCAGCCTGGGGCTCGCCGCCATCGTGGTCTGGACCTGCCCGCAAACCTGGAACTGGTCTCGACGTCTGACCTGGCTCCGCAGCCTGGTGGCCCTTTCATGCCTGACCCTCGCGCTTGTGATGATGGCGAGCCAAGGCTACAACCCGTTCATCTATTTCATCTTTTAGCGACCATGGCAGAGCACGAACACGACAGTCGCGAGGCGCAGGCCATGCGGGAGGCGGGCCACACCGAAGTGAGGCCGGTCGTCACCCGTTTTCTGACCGGCGCGTTCCTGGCCCTTCTGCTCAGCGTCACCGTCCTGGAGATTCGGCGAGCGGCGGTCGACCGCCACTCACCTTGGAGAGAACTCGCGATCGCTCCGAAAAATGCCTGGCGAGCGCTGATCCAGTCCGGCCCGCTCACAGGCAACCGGCAGATCCTCGCCGCGACTAAAAGCTTCGAGGACGCCCTCACGGAACGGTCCGTCGTGACCGCGAAGATGGGTAAGGACATTCAGTGGATTCTCACGCGCCGGCTCAACTCCGGCACCGACCAGGTCGTGAAGGGGCGCAAGGGATGGTTGTACTTCCGGCCCGAACTGGATTACCTGACGGGCCCCGGCTTTCTGGAACCGGCGGTTCTTGCGCGCCACGCGGCAGGGGGCCCAACCTGGAAGGCGCGCCCTCAGCCGGATCCGCTGCCGGCACTTGCCGACTTCGCGGCCCAACTCGCTGAACGCGGCATCGGACTCGTCGTGGTTCCGATGCCGGTGAAGGCTGCCGTGCATCCCGAGGGCCTCGCCTCCGGGCTGGACGACCGCCTGCCGCTGACGAACCGGTCATTCGCGCGGTTCCTTGATCGCCTCTCCGGGATGGGGATCCTGACCTACGCGCCCGGCCCGCAACTGGCGCAGGCGAAGCGCGAGAAGCCCTGGGCCCAGTACTTGCGAACCGATACGCACTGGACGCCTCAGGCGACGGAGTTTTTGGCCGCGAACCTGGCCACTTTCATCAGCCGCCGCGTTCCGCTTCCCGAAGGCCGGCGCGCCGCTTACACAAGGCGCGAGGCATGGATCCGAGGTCGCGGCGATCTGGCCGCTCTCATACGCCTGCCCATGGGCCGCGAGATCTTCCCCCCGGAATTGGTGCGCACGCAGGGGGTCATCGGTGAAGACGGAGCGTTGTGGAAAGCGGATCCGGCCGCCGACGTCCTCCTGCTGGGCGATAGCTTCGCGAACATCTACTCTCAAGGGGAGATGGGCTTTGGTGAAAGCGCCGGCTTCGCTGAACAACTGAGCTACCACCTCGGCCGGCCGCTGGACAAACTCGCGATCAACGCGGGTGGGCCCTCGGCGGGCCGCGAGCGGCTGGCGGCGGATCGGGCCGGCGGAACGGATCACCTCGACGGGAAGCGCCTCGTCATCTATCAGTTTTCGGAGCGCGAGCTGTCGTCTGGAGACTGGCCGCTCGTAAACCTCGGGCCTGATCCTTCAACCGCCACCCCTCCTCCGACCGCGCGACGGCCCGAGCAGGCGCTGCCGGCCCGCGGCTTCCTGGTGTGGGAATCCAACCGCACCGGCGAGTGGCGGATCTGGACGCGTCGCCTCGAAGGCTCGACACCGCGCCAGCTCTCCGCCAATGAAGAAGGACGCCAGCACTGCTGCGCGCACTTGAGCCCGGACGGTTCCATGCTCGCGTACCTCAGCCGATCGGTGCCGAAGGATGAGTATCCGGAATTGGAGGTTGGAGGCGATCTGCGTCTGTTGAGACTCGATGGGGGCGGAGAACGCACACTGGTCGGCGATGCGCGCCCGTACGGATGGGGCAATCGAGCGATTGTGTGGCGCGACAATCGGGAACTCATCTACATCGGCGGGGAGGGCCGCACGTTCCTGCTGGACACCACAACCGGCCGTACGCTGACGTTGAGTGACGAGCCGCGCGTCAAGCTCGCCTGGCTCTTTGACGCCACCCTGCGACACGCTGTGAACGGTTCGCCTACGTTCTCGCCCTACGACGCGGCGGGAAAGCGAATCCAGGAAGCCGAACGGTGGCCCGGCTGCGAACCGTACTTCTCCCACGACGGGCGTTTTGGCTTCTGGGTGGAGCAGGCGGGTGGCCCGGTCCGCTCCGTTGAACTCGCGACCGGAAAAACCGGTGTGGTGCTGGACAACCTCGACCCGCGCATCCCCGGCAGTCAGCGTTACGCCTACTTCCCGATGTTGTCCCGCGACGGGCGCATGCTGGCCTTTGGGGCATCGGCGGGCGACCACGACCATTTCAACTCGAACTACGACATCTTCGTCGCTCCGCTCGATCCTTCGTCGCTCCAGATGCGCGGCCGGCCTCAGCGCATGACCTCGCACCCGGCCAGCGACCGTTACCCCGACGTGCACGTGGAATCGCTCGACGTGGAACGATGGCGGCGCGAAATGCCGCCCGTGCCGCTTTTCGATGGGCCGCCCCCCGCGAAAGCGGCCGGGCCCATGGACGCGAGGGCCGCCCTGCGGGTCTGTTCGCGGGTGCCCAGCCTTCGCGAGATTTCCCCGTACCGCGATGTACTCATCGTCTGTGAATGGGAGATGGTGGAACTTTTCTCGGGCGAGCCGTCGGGGAGCCGGCTGCGCGTCGCCCATTGGGGGCTTCGTGATGGCGAACGGCAGCCGATCACGACCGCCGCTTCAGGCTTCATTACACGCCTACGGCTGGAACCGATGGTGGGAGCGAACCAGACCAAGGGCTACCCCATCTTCGACACCCTTCCGCGCGCGCCCCGGCTGCCTGTCCGCTACGCCAAGCAGCCGTAGGGGCAGCCGGCCCCGGTCGCATGCATTACCAGGGTAATATGCGGCATGACTCTCGCTCAATCAAGACTCACCGCACAAAGTCAGATCTCGGTCCCCGCCGAAGTGCGACGGCGCCTCGGCGTCGGACCCGGCTCGGTCATCGACTGGCATGTCGAGGACGACTCCATTGTGGTTCGTCGCGCCGGGGCCACCACGTCCCTGGGCCTTCACGCCGCGCTCTTTGCGAAGCCTCCAAAGCGGCGAACCCTGAAGGAGCTGAAGGCGGGCATCGGCCTGGAAATGAAGCGGCGACATGCGCGCGGTTGATACGAATGTGCTCGTTCGGCTCGCCACGCGCGATGATGCCGCCCAGGTCGAAGCCGCTGAGAGGTTCGTTGCTTCCGGAGCCTGGGTCTCGCAACTGGTGCTGGCTGAGTTTGTCTGGGTGCTGCGGTCGGTCTACGCGCTCAGCCCGCGTGAATTGAGCACGGCGATCGACCTCCTCCTGGGCCACGAGCACTTGGTTCTTCAAGACGCCGGGACCGTTCGACAGGCCCTCCTCGCCTTTCGGAAGAAGCCATCTCTCTCTTTCTCCGACTGTCTTGTCCTCGAGAGCGCGCGAAAAGCCGGGCACCTTCCACTCGGGACATTCGACCGTCAACTCGGGGAACTCCCCGGGGCAGAACAACTCTAGGCCGGCTCGTTTGGGTCCAAAGCCGCCACGGCGGCGAACACCACAAGGCCGACGAAGATGCCTATCGTGCCGGGAACCATCGGGTTGGTGTGGTACGGCATCGTCTTGGACGAAAGCGTCGCGTAGAAGACGACGAGCCCCGCCACGGCGGAGACAAACGCGGCGCGTGGCGACTGGCTCTTTGAATAGATCCCGAAGACGATGGACGGGACCAGGGCGGCCGTGACGGCGAGAATCCCGTTGAACGCGAAGATGATCACGGAGAGCGACGGCGAGACGATCTGACGCCAGGCCAGGAGGGACGTGATCGGGACGAGCAAAACGAAGAACGCACGCGCCAGAGCGAGCTCGTTGATCTCCTTCTTTCGAAGCGCCGAAAGGACCGGGCGAACCACGTCGTGCGAAAAGATCGAGGCGAGGGCTAGCACAATGGCTTCAAGGGTCGAGAAACCCGCCGCGAGAACGCCCACGGTCACAATGGCCCGGACGAACGGCGAGAAATGGGTGACAAAGTAGGTGGCCATCACGTTATCGGGCGTGAAGCCCTCCACCGCGCCCAGTTCCAGGCGCGCGTAAAGGCCCGCGATCAGAACCATCTTGAACAGCACAACGAAAGTGGCGGCGGTCAGGAGATACGTGTTCACTTCACGTTCATCGCGAAGATAGAGCGACTTCACGATGAGGTGGGGCAAGAGCGCGGACGCGGCGCCGATCACCAGCTGCACGACAATGGTTTCGAACATGTCGCGGTACAGGTCGCTCGCCGGATTGACGCTTTCGGCAAAATGCGGCCCCACGCCGCGCAGCTTGTCGAAGAACGCGGAAACGCCGCCTTCAAAATGCGATGCGCCCGAGAAGATGAGCAGCAGGGCCACGACCGCCATGACCAGAGCCTGGATGGAGTTGGTCAGAATGTGGGTGGAGGTTCCTCCAAAGAAAATGTAGCCGCAGGTGAAGACAACCACGAAGACCGCGGCTGGAATCACCGGCACGGACAGTCCTTTCGAGAGCACCTGCGCCAGCGAAACCACGATCAGCACGACATAAGCGACCTGGAGGAGCGAGACGCCACCGAAGAAGATGCGGAGCGCGGGGCTGCGATAACGATCCCCGACCCACTGGGCCACGGTCAGCGCCTCGAATTTCTCACCGATCCTGCGAAAGCTCTTGCTGAAGAGAATGAGACCGCCCAGAAACCCCACCGTCGAAGACACCGCTATGGCCACGAAGGCCGAGGCGCCATAAAGCCAGACGAGACCGGGGCTGATGACGTAGGTGGTTGAACTCACAGCGCCCGCGGCCACCGCCATGCCGATCAGAACTGGATGGTTGGACCTCCCGCCGATCGCGAACGTCCTGAAAGACGACGCGCGCTTCGAGAACGCCCCCGCCCCCGCCATGACCGCCGCGTACGCGCAGACTGCCACCCAGGTGAAGAAAGACTCGGGCATTGGCGTCGCAGCTTACGCGTGACGCCTGGGCATGAGAAGGGCGATCAGGACCGGTCGCTATACTGACCGCATGCCCTCGCTGCGTTTTGTGCTCGCCATTTCTGCGATTCTGATCAGTGGGGCCTGTGGAGTTCCACCCTCTCAGCAGAACACGGTCGCCCCCGCGTTCGACCTTCCGAACATTGCCGGCGGCAGGACCACTCTCGCCTCGTACCTGGGAAAGGTGGTCATAGTGGACTTCTGGGCCACCTGGTGCGCGCCGTGCATCAAAGAGATCCCGGACTACACAGACTTCTACGCGAAGAACAAATCACGGGGCGTCGAAATGGTGGGCGTGATCTTCGACTCGGGAGAGCCGGGCGAGATTCAGGAGTTCCTTCTGAAGACGAAGGTCGCCTATCCGCAGCTCCTCGGCGCCGATGATCTGTTGGGGAAATACCATGCCAACCAGGGCTTTCCCACCACGTTTGTGATTGGCAAGAAGGGCCAGATCGTGAAGAAAATTCTCGGATCGCCCCCGGGCAAGTTCGAAGGGTTGCAGAAAGCCGTCGACGACGCTCTCGCTTTCAACTAGGAAACATGTCTCTCAGTCAACAAACGATTCTCGACACCCTCAAAGCCATTCAGGACCCCGATCTCCACAAGGACATCGTGACCCTCGGCTTCGTCAAGGACGTGAAGATCGACGGCGGGTCGGTCGACTTCACCATCGAATTGACGACCCCGGCCTGTCCGGTGAAGGACCAGATGAAGGCGCAGGCTGAGACCCTCGTGGGGGCGTTGCCGGGAGTTTCTTCGGTCAAGATAAACATGACGGCGCAGGTTCGAGCCCGTGGGGGCATGACCTCGCAGGCCATTCCAGGAATCAGGAATGTGGTCGCGATTGGCGCCGGAAAAGGCGGCGTCGGGAAATCAACGACCACGGTGAACCTCGCCATCGCCCTCGCCCAGAAAGGCGCGCGCGTGGGCGTGATGGACGCGGACGTCTACGGACCAAACCTGCCTCAGATGCTCGGCATCGAGATGGAGCCGGGCGCCATCGAACTGACCGCTGACCAGAAGATGATCCCCCCGGTGGCGCACGGGATCAAGGCGCTTTCCATGGGCATGCTCGTCCCCAAGGACCAGGCGGTCATCTGGCGCGGCCCCATGCTGCACAGCGCGGTTCAGCAGTTCATGCGCGATGTGGACTGGGGCGAACTCGACTACCTGCTCGTGGACCTTCCGCCCGGCACGGGCGATGTCGCCATCTCGCTCGCCCAAAGCGTGGGCGTCGCCGGCGCGGTGGTCGTGACCACACCGCAGGGCGTATCCGTTTCCGATGTGCGCAAGGCCATCGCCATGTTTCAGAAACTCAACATCCCCATCCTCGGGGTGGTCGAGAACATGAGCTACTTCGCCTGCCCGCACTGCTCCGAGAGAACCGAGATCTTCGGCAACGGCGGTGGAGCTTCCATCGCGAAAGACCTCAAGATCCCGCTGCTGGGAGACGTTCCCATTGACACGCGGGTTCGCAGCGGTGGAGATGATGGAAAGCCCGTGGTGGTCGCGGCGCCGGATTCGCCGGCCGCGCAGGCTTTCTCGGCGATCGCGTCGAAGGTAGCGGCGCGAATCTCGACGCAGGCCATGCGCACGCTCAGAATCGTCGAGTCGGATTAGCGGACACGCTAACGCGGTTGAGCCTACGGGCGGAACGATCGCTCGGGATATCCTCCTCGAATAGGGGACTTTAGAGATGAAAAGAACCGCATGAGCTCGTCACGAAACCGACTCCTCCAGGCCTGGCCCGCCCTGATCCTTTTCGCGGGCGCTTGTGGGAAGAACACGACGACAACCCCGACGGACACCACCACGACGACCGCCACCGCAACCGTGACGGCCACGACGAGCCCCGATCCAGTGACCGTCAGCGCGTCGACCAACGCGGCCTACGCGTGGACCGGCTCCTTCGTGGCCACCATCAGCAACACCAACGCATCGCCGATCACGGTTAAGTCGATCACCGCCGACCTGCAGCAGTCCTCGGGAGGCATCGTGATCACGCCCATCACCGGGACCGACGAGTCGTTTCGATTTGATGTTCGGGCTCCGGGGAATCGGGTCGACGTCAACGGGAACATGGCCGTTCCCTTCACCTTCTATTACACACTGCCGAACGGCGGTCGCGAGGCATTGGTGAGCCTGTCATTCAGCGTGACCACCGACGCCGGAGCCTCCGGATCGGTGACCGCATCGGTAAAGCTGCAGTGAAGCGGGCCGTCCTCCCGCTCGGCTTGCTCCTCGCCACCTCGGTCCAGGGCGGCTCGCAGCCCGCCTCTTTCAAGCTGACCACGGTTCAGGCCGTGGCTTCATCGAGCGCGGCCCCCAGCCAGCCTGTCGCGGTGGTGTCGGGCGACTGGAACGCCGACAAGAAGATCGACCTGGCGGTGGCCGACTCTGCAGGCAACCGAGTCACGGTTGTCCTGGGCGACGGCGCCGGCTCGTTCCTGCGGGCCGTGGACTTCGCGGTGGGCACCACGCCCATCGCCCTCGTGTCCGCGGATTTGAACCTGGATGGAACCGTTGATCTCGTGGTTCTGAATCGTGATTCGAGATCGGTGACGATTCTCGCGGGCGACGGGACTACGTTCGCCACCGCCCGCACCGTCGCCCTGGGCGGATCGGGAACGCTGAGCGGGCTCGCGGTAGGGACGTGGGACGGAGACGCAATCCCCGACCTCGCGATCGCCACCGCCGGCGCCACCTC
>JANLWV010000017.1:0-2974 GCA_031364765.1 Vicinamibacteria bacterium | reverse complement strand
ATCAACTGGCGGCTCGAAAGCGGGGATCGCGTGGAAGCGAACATCGTCCCGGCCGGGGAGCGCCTGTTCGAACCCTTCGAGATCGAGGATGGCGTGGTGATTCCAAGCGGAAGCTACAACTGGCGGCGCTACCGGCTGGAGATCGAGACGGCCGCCAAACGGAAGTTCGCCGGGCAATTGAGCTGGTGGTTCGGCGGTTTCTACAACGGCGAGCTGGATCAGATCGCCGTCGAAGGCTCGTGGACACCCTCGCCGATCGTGAGTTTCCTGTTCAACGTCGAGCACAACATCGGACGCCTGCCCGCGGGCGACTTCGACCAGACGCTTCTGGGCTTGAAGGCTCGACTCAACCTTTCACCCGACCTTCAGATCAACAGCTTCGTTCAGTTCGACAACGAAACGCGGTCGATCGGAACCAACACGCGCGTGCGTTGGACGTTTCATCCGCAGGGCGATCTGTTCGTGATCTACAACCACAACATCCGCGACTTCCAGGAGAGTCCGGCCGGCTGGGCCAGGGACGCCAACGCGCTGCTGGTGAAGGCGCAGTACGCCTGGCGGCGCTGATCGCCTCGCTCGAAGGAGAACTCAAGGCGAGGCTGGCCTCGACCGGTTCGGCCTATCGGACGATCACTCGGTCCGACGCGGAACGTCCGGAGGTCTCGGGTGCGTACATCTCCTCGGCCCTGGCTGGGGGGACCACAAAGCTTCCGGGCGTCGTGGCTCGCGCTAGGTAAGTGTATTCGTGCACGCCTTCCTGCAGGAGGCTCGTGAACGCCTCGGCTCGCTCATCGCGGAGGTTCTGATGTTCGTACCAGGGTCCCCACCACCCCTGCGTCGTCCGAGGCTCCCGCGCCTTCGCGTCCCTCGGCAGGCTGCGGGTTGTCGCGAGTTCCGGGTTCAACGACTCAAGCCCCGCGGGCAGCGGATCAACGAGTGCGACATGGTAACGCTGGCTCTCAGCGACCATGGTGAGGCGAACCCGGACTCGGGCTCCCGCCTTGATGAGCCATGAGGTGTCGCTCTGACGCGTGACGTCCCCGGGGTCGTCCACCGGTTCATACCGGCGTTCGACAACAAAGCCATGATCGACCAACGGTAGCGCGAGGTCAGCGGGCGCGTAGTTCATACCGACTCGGTAGTACAGACGCCCCTGGCCCACCTTCTCAATGATCAGATGGCCCTTGGGGAGATTGGCCGCCATCCACGGCATCGGAACGTCAATCTGCTGCCGCGCGGTCTCGCGCCCCTTAAACGTCCGATCGCCCGCAAACGCCTCGCCCAGCCAGACGCGAGCCACGAAGTCGGGCGTCGCTTTCTCATACGTGCGGAAGTAGCGATCGAGAGCAAGGAGCGCGAAAGCGTTGTCCTGAGTGTTGGACCATCGTCCTGCCTTTCGATGGCCGAGCAGGCCGGTGACAAGCTTCGGTATGAGGTCGCTGCCCTCCTGCTCTTGAATGAGCGACTCCAGAATCACGCCGTCGGCACGCCGATCGGAATGAAGGATCAACTGCTCCCCGTCTGTGGCGCTCGTGATGAAAGTGGCTGCGGTAGCGGTTTCGCTCACTTTGTTGTTCAGATGGCCGAGGATTGCCGTGCGATCGGCGGCAGCGTCCACGCGTCCGGCGAGGGTACCAAGCAGCCAGCCGTTGGCTTCCATGGACACCTTCGTCGGGCCGCCTGCTCCGGCCAGAAGCCTACGCGCCTTGGCGATGTCCGAGTCCCCTCCGAGCTTTCGCACATAGAGCGCGTAGCTGGAAATCGTCAGACGCGTCTCGGGTCCGTAGTTGTCGGCAAAGTGCTTCTCAATGTCCTTCAGATAATCGAGCGCCCGGCCGAGCACTCGGGCATCGACGCCATACTCGGCCCGCTTCGCGCGCACCAGAGCGTTGGCGACGTGAACCGACAAATACGGCCACGACTCGCGACCGCGTTCCCAGAAAGGAAAGCCGCCGTCGTCGTTCTGCATGCTGGCGAGCCGGACCAGATCGGCGCGGACGCGCTCTTCCAGTTCTTCGGGCTTCGGCATGCCTTCAACCTGGAACGCGGTCAGGACGTCGCGCAGCGACACGATGGCGAGAACCCGAGACGAGATTTGCTCGGAACAGTGGAAGGGATAGTTGACGAGGTAGAGCATCGCGTCGGTGAGCGATTGGAGATTCGTCGAGGCGGTGCTGATCTCAAGACCGCCGAAATGTTTGACGACATTCCCCGGGACCGCGACCGGCTGAGCGATGGCGCCGTCGTCGACCACGCCGTACGTCGCGAATGCTTCCGTGGTCGCAGGAGTCCACACCGGCAGCGACACCTCGGCCGCGTCGGCGATATCGCCCGCCACCGCCGCCATCTGGAATCGTGCCGTGCCCGCAATCTCCACCTTCACAAGAAAACGGACCTCGACCCGGTCATTGGCAGGGATCTGAACTTCACGCCCGCGACCGTCAGTCAGCGTTGTGTTAGTCGCACGCACCGCGACGCGGACGGTCATCGGTTCGTCGGTCTGGTTCTGGACCACCACCGGAAGTTCGAATGTGTCGCCGAAATTGAGGAATCGCGGAGGCGACGGCCGAACCATGAGTGGCAAACGCGCGGTGATGGCGCTCTCGCCCTTGCCGAACTGGCGCTCCCCCGCCGCGGCCAATGCGACAACCCGGTAGCGGGTCAGGTTGTCCGGCATCGTGATTTCGACCGTGGCCTTCCCTGCTGCGTCCGTCCTTACCGCTGGAGCGAACGCGGCGAGGGGGTTGAAGTTCGTGCGGATAGCCATCGGGCCCGACCCCCATGCGCTTCCTGATCTGCCGAAACCGGGTAGAGCTAAGGCGGCGGCGCCCGCGCCCACAGTCGGGGCAAAGGGTGTCGCCTCCGCCACCCCCCCGAAACCCACCACCTCCGGCGGTCGTACGAACCGCTCGAGTTGGACGTGATCTCGAATGTAGTAATCCTTCGTGTCGGCATCGCGCTGGTCATAGAACGT
>JANLWV010000311.1:0-1772 GCA_031364765.1 Vicinamibacteria bacterium | reverse complement strand
CCTTTTCCGTTCCGCCGACCAGGGAGAGAGCTGGCAGAAGATCTCGCCCGACCTCACCACCAACGATCCCCTGAAGCAACGCCAGAACGACTCGGGAGGCATCACCCGCGACAACTCCACCGCCGAAAACCACACCACGATCTTCGCGATCAGCGAGTCGCCGAAGAATCCCCAGGTCATCTGGGTGGGCACCGACGACGGGAATCTGCAGATCACCCGCGACGGCGGCAAGACCTGGACGAATGTGGCCGTCAATGTCGGCGTGCCCAAGGGCACGTGGGTCTCGCGGGTCGAAGCCTCGGCGCACGACGAAGCGACCGCGTTCGCGACCTTCGACGGCCACATGACCGGTGACATGAACACCCACGTAGCCAAAACAGCGGACTTCGGCAAGACCTGGACTTCACTCGCGACCGCGGACACGAAGGGCTACGCCCACGTGATCAAACAGGACGTGGTGAATCCCCGCCTGCTCTTCCTCGGCACGGAGACCGGCCTGTTTGTCTCGATTGACGAAGGAAAGCAGTGGGCGCAGTTTACGAGCGGGCTTCCGATGGCCGCGGTTCGGGATCTCGCCGTGCATCCGAGAGACCACGATCTGGTGCTTGGGACCCATGGCCGTGGCCTTTATGTCGTGGACGACATTACGCCGCTAAGGGCTTTGACCCCCGAGATACTCAACTCTGATTTTTCCTTCCTGCCTACCCGCCCCGGTCAGCTCCTCGTTGGGGGCGGCGGTTTTGGCGGCGCTCCGTGGTATGGCGATCACGAGTTTGCGGGCGTGAGTCCCGATGGCGGCGCTTCGATCGTCTACTACTCCAGGCGCCGGCACGTTGTGGGTGACTTTAAGTTTGAGGTGAGAGACACGGCCGGCAAGCTTCTGGCCACGATCCCGGCCACCAAGCGCCGGGGTCTCAATCGCATTCAGTGGTCCACCCGGGAGCAAGCCCCGCGTTTTGCCGCTGGAGCCGGCGTGATTCCGAGCCTTGGCGCTTTCTTCGGCGCCCGTGCGACCGCGGGGCGCTACACCGTCACCGCCCTCAAGAACAAGGACACCTACAAAGGTGAAGTCGCGCTGGTCGGTGATCCGCGCGTCGCCTACAGCACGGCCGACCAGATGGTCCAAGGCGAAACCACGTCGAAGCTCTTCGGCCTGGTGGAGCGTTTGACCTGGCTCGTCGAGTCCATCGTCGATCTGCGCGATCAAGCGAACGATCGCGTGGCCAGGCTCGCCCCGAAGGATGCTGCGTTTTCAAAGAAGGTCGCCGCCTTTTCCTTAGGCCTCGAAGCTCAGCGGGTGGCCCTGGTCGCCCAGCAGGAGGGCGAGGGCATATCGGGCGAAGAGAAGTTGCGCGAGGAACTTGGGATGCTTTACGGGAACGTCAACGGCTATGACGGGCGTCCCACGAAGTCCCAGCTCGATCGCATGACCGCGCTGTCCCGGGATCTTGACGCCGCCTGGACGAAATTCAACGGCGTCTCGAGGGAAATGAGCCTGCTAAATGCCGACTTCACCAAGCGCAAGCTCGAGACCATCAAGCCGATGACCGAAGAGGCCTGGCGGAAGAAGTAACGCCTCGGCCCGGCCCGCCGCCTTGACGAGAACGGACCCCGCATGAGAAGCCAGCTGATCAAGGAAGGACCGGAGCGTTCGCCGAACCGCTCGATGCTGCGAGCGATTGGTTACACCGATGACGACTTCAAGAAGCCTTTCGTCGGGATCGCGAACGCCCACAGCACCACCACGCCCTGCAACGCGGGGCTGCAGGTCC
>JANLWV010000538.1:0-2013 GCA_031364765.1 Vicinamibacteria bacterium | reverse complement strand
TCGTCGTCCTCGATCTCCGGATGCGAGGCCTGGGTGACGAAGGCGATCTTCATGCCCGCGGGAGCTTAGTGGCTCTCCCGTTTTTCGGCCGCGGCTACGCCTGATCGTAGGCCTGCTTCAGCCAGCCGATCAGTTCCTTGTCGACGCCCTTGACCGAGTCCAGGCGAACGCGGCGGGTCACCATGGAACTGAAGCTCCCTGACGCCTCGAGGCGACCGGCCAGGGTGACGCCTTTGAGACTTAACCCGAGGTCGACGCGCGTTGCCGTTGAAGGCTGGACGAGGGCGAACTGCTTGCGGCGACGGAGACTGACATTGGCCTTCTTGGGCGAGACCTCGACGTCGCTCCCGAACTTCTGAACCGCGGCCAGGATCGCGTCGTAGATCGGCCGCAGACCGGCCTTCGCTCCCGCGTACTGCTGGCCCAAGGGGTCGTCTCCGTGAGTGGGCGCCCCTCCGCCCGCGACCGAGTGCGCCACGAGGTTCGCGTACCCGTGACCCATGTCATGCCTGGACTTCAGGAAAGCCACCATGGCTCCGTGCTTCTCGAGCTTCTCGGCCCGGACGAGTTTGATCCAGGCCTCCATCGGCTTTCCGGTTTTCGCCTCGAGATTCGCGATCATGGTCGCGGTGGCGTCTTCGACCTTGCCCATGGCTACTTTTCCTTCGTGAGAGCGAGGAAGTGATTGGCGCCCGCCAGCTTTCCGTTCGCCCCGAAGTTCCAGCTTGCCTCCAAGCGTCCGTCCGGAAGGAACCGAACTTCTTCGTCGCGGATGTAGGAGTCCTTCTGCGGATCGAAGTTCGTGCCGCCGTCGAAGTCGAAGACGAGCTTCGAGGGGCTCGAGGTGGTCTTCGAGAGCCGCATGTGGGGCTGGGTGCCGCCGGAGCAGTAGTGAGTCATGATGAGTTCACCTTTGTCGAGGTGGTACATCGAACGCATCTCGTGAGGTTCGCCCGGGAAGAGCACCTCCATGACGACACTTCCGCCCGAGATGACCTCGTAACTGACTTTGCCCTTGGGCCCGTTTTGGGCTCCGATGGGCCCCGACCAGGTGCCGGCGAGGCCCTTCAGTTTTTCGAAGGCCCCTTTGCCATCGATGGTCTGGGCGAAACCTGGCGTCACCGCCAGGGCGAGGGCGAAGAGACTTGCGACTAGCGAACGACGGTCCATGGGAATGGTTCCTTTCAAGGATGAGGGGCTACTTTTTCTCGTTCAATTCGGGAATGTTCCGGCGAAGCGTTTCTTTCGGGGCCATGAACATGAAGGCCGACATCATTCCGAGCATGAGGCGCGTCTTGATCGGCACGTTGCCGGTCTCGACCACCGCCTTGATGTTGCCCAGAATGTCGACCCAGCTGGTACGGACGGAATCGGCGGTCTTCTTTTGGTCGACGAACTTCGAGTGGGTCACGGTCACGCGGGTCACGCCGGCCTTTTCTTCGAGATTCCACTCCACGAGCGTCGGTGTCTCGGCAAGGTTCGTGAAACGGAACGTATGGACGAAGCGAGTCGGCGGCACGAACTCGTGGACCTCGCCGATGATGAATACCCGCTTGCCGTCTTCGCTCTTGTAGATCATCCGCGAGCCGGGCTTGAAGTCGGACTCGAGCACGGTGCCGAACATCGGCTTCTGGATCTGCTTGAGCTTGGTGATCTCGGCCCACACGTCCGCGACCGGCGCCTTGATCTCGACCACGTGAATCTGCCGTTCTTCCATGGGACTCCCTTTTCAGGCGCGCTTCAGGCGCCGTGTTTCACTTCTCGCGGCCTTCTCTTCGACCGCCCGTTTCAGGCCCACCAGGGCGGAAGCCCAATCGCCCTGATATTTCCCCACAAAGCGTTCATAGATGTGCTGTATGGGCACGGGATTGAGGTGGTTGATTCGACGACGGCCATCAACTTCGACGGTGACGAGATCGGCCTCTCGGAGCAGATGGAGATGCTGCATGGTCAGGAACCGGTTCTCGCCCAGGGCTCCTGCAACCTCGCCGGTGGTGCGGGGTTTGTCGCGGA
>JANLWV010000523.1:0-7212 GCA_031364765.1 Vicinamibacteria bacterium | reverse complement strand
TGTCCTTCGAACTTTCTGTTCTTCAAGACCCAGAGCAGAGAGAAGAGGAGGGCGAAGGCGCCGAACGATTCGTAGAGCTGCGACGGGTGGAGGGGAACACCCAGGGGCACGCCGACCAGGGCATGGGCGTCTTCGTTGTGGAAGATGACCGACCAGGGCGCCGTCGAAGACGTACCGTAGCAGCAGCCGGCGGCAAAACAACCAAGGCGCCCGATGGCCTGGCCAAGCGCCACCGCGGGAGCCAGGATATCGAGGGTGGCGAAGAGCGGCAGTCCGTGTTTCCTGATGTACCACCAGGCGACCGGGATGGCGCCGAGGAGGCCTCCATAGAAGACCCCTCCGCTCTGGAGCACATCGAAAAGGGCTCGCGGGCTGGCTCGATACTGGTCGAAGTCGACCACGACCAGGAGGAGCTTGGCTCCGACGAGGCCGGCAATGATCGAGGCGATCCCGAGATCCTGAACCTTCTGAGGGTCGAGCCCCTGCTTCCTGGCGAGGCGCCCGGCGAGCCACAAGGCGGCGAGCAGGGCGGCGACGAGGAGGACGCCGTACAGGTGCAGGGAGAATGGGCCGAAGTTCCGGCCGAATAGATCGAATGCGGGAATGGTGAAAAGTTTCGGAAACATTTAAAGGGTTCGCCTTGCGTCAGTTGTTACGGAGGGACTCAGGAGACGGCTGGATGTTATGAGGACGAGACCGAGCGGGCCGGAACCGATTCGCGGTCGCGTGGCCGAAACGAATCAATGACCAGGAGCACGAGACCGATGCTGATCGCCGAGTCGGCCACGTTGTAGTTCGGCCAGACGTGGTTTTCCCAGTACATCTTGACGAAGTCGACCACATATCCGAAGCGCACGCGGTCGATGAGGTTGCCGATGGCTCCACCGATGACCAGGCTCAGGGCAAAGCGGGGCAGACGCTCTTCGCGGGGGATGGTGCGGGAGTAGTAGGTGAGAGCAGCGAGGGCGAGGGCGCTCATCAGCGCGAAGAGGTAAGGCTTAAAGGGGATACTGGCGCCTGAGAGAAGTCCGAATACCGCTCCCGAATTGCGCACATGTTGAAGGCTCAGGAGGCCGGAGATGAGGGGGACGTCCTGGTAGAGCGGCAGTCTCTGGATGACGATCCATTTCGTCGCCTGATCCAGAGCGACGATGAAGAAGGGCAGAACGAAGCCTCTCATTGAGCGCTCACTTGCTGCACCACGGCCGTGCAGCGCGGACAAAGCGGCCTGGCACCTGCCTCGCCGGTGGGTGTGGCATACGTCCAGCAGCGCGAACACTTCTCCCCAGGGACGCGGGAGACCTCGATCAGAAGTTCCGCGCTCACGGTTTCTTCGAGAGTCACCCGGCTCACGATGAACAGATTCGCCAGATTCCCAGGGAACGTTGCCGGCAAGGCCTCGTGAGCGCGAAGGGGGACAAGAACCGCCGCCGATCCCCTGAGGGCAACACTCGCCTCAAGAGACGACGCGATGGTTTTCGAAGCGCGGGCCGTTTCGAGGGACTTCAAGACCGCCTCGCGGACGGCGAGCAGCGGCTTCCAGGTGTCGAGCACGGTCGGGTCGGGCGCTACTGGCGCCGGGAACTCGCGCTCATGAACGGTTCCCGGCTCGGCTTTGTGCAGCGACTCGTAGATCTCATCCCCGGTGAAGGCGAGAAGCGGCGCCATGTATCGAGCCAGCCCGTCGGCGATTCGGAACATCGCGGCCTGCGCGGAGCGTCGTCTTTTACCCTCGGCCGCGTCGCAGTAAAGGCGGTCCTTGAGCACGTCCATGTAGAAGGCGGACAGATCGACGGTGCAGTATTGAACGAGGAGGGTGTGAAGAGCGTGGTAATCGTGCTCTTCGTAGGCGGCCCGGATCCTGGTCTCAAACTCATGGTGGACGGCGAGGGCGTACTGGTCGAGAGGCTCGCTCACCTGGTGTCCGGCCCTGGGGTCGAAGTCGAAGAGGTTCGAGAGCAGAAAACGGCAGGTGTTGCGGATCTTGCGGTAGGCCTCGGCGACCCGCTTCAGCAGTTCGTCGGAGATCCGCATGTCTTCGCGGAAGTCCACCATAGAGACCCACAGCCGCAGGACATCCGCCCCGTATTGCTTGATCGCCTTGTCGGCCTCTACGGTGTTCCCGAGGCTCTTCGACATCTTTCGGCCTTCGCCATCGACGGTAAAGCCGTGGGTCAGAACCGCCTTGAAGGGCGCATGGTCCCGGGTGCCGACGCTTACCAGAAGCGACGAATGAAACCACCCCCGATGCTGGTCGGAACCTTCGAGATAGAGATCAGCGATGGCCGAGACCTTGCGGTCCGGGTGCGCTTCGAGGGCGGCGTGGAGCGAACCCGAGTCGAACCAGACATCGAGGATGTCGACTTCGCGACGGAACTCCTTCCCGCCGCATTTGCGACAGACGAAGCCCTCGGGCAGGAAGTCGGCGATGTCCCGGGCGAACCAGGAATCGGCGCCTTCCTGGTCAAACAGATCGGCCACGCGGCTGAGGATCGAGGTTTCAAGATGGGGCTCGTCGCAGGCGAGGCAATAGACCGCCGGGATCGGAACGCCCCAGAGTCTTTGTCTTGAAATGCACCAGTCGGGCCGCGCCGCGATCATGTTGCGGATCCGGTCCTCGCCCCAGCCCGGGATCCAGCGTGTGGCCTTGATCTCCAAGAGCGCTTTTTCGCGGAAGCCGCCGCGGTCCATGGCGATGAACCACTGGGCGGTGGCGCGGAAGATCACCGGGTTCTTGCAGCGCCAGCAAATCGGATAGGAGTGGCGGTACGGCGCGGTGGAGACAAGGGCGCCGCGCTGGCGCAGCAATTCCGTGATCCTCGGATTGGCGTCCCAGATCTTCTGGCCGCCGAAGTGTTCGATGTCGGTGGTGAAGAAACCGCGGTCGGTGACCGGGCAGTCGACCTCGAGACCGTACTTGATGCCGGTGTCGTAGTCGTCAGCGCCGTGTCCGGGGGCGGTGTGAACAATGCCGGTGCCGGCGTCGAGGGTCACGTAGTCGGCGAGGACGCCGGGCGAGGGCCGATCGATCCAAGGGTGCCGGAACTCGAGGCCTTCGAAGACGTCGCCCTTCACGGTGGCGATGGGATCACTAAGACTCAGGGCCAACACGGTTCGAGAACGTGCGACCGTGGCGTCCTTGAGTCCGTTGGCGAGGAGGGCGATGGGGCCGCCCGGAGACTCTTCATAAAGCCCATACTCGAGCGCCGGGTTGAAGGCCAGGGCGCGGTTCGCCGGTAGGGTCCACGGCGTGGTGGTCCAGATGATCGCGTGGACCGGCCGCTTCCGAAGATCCACGGTGCGAGCCGAGAGAGCGGCGCTCCCTTCCTGACTCAAGGGAAACCGGACATCGACCGAAGGCGAGACGTGATTCTCCTCGTACTCGATCTCCGCCTCGGCGAGCGCCGTCTTGCACGAGAGGCACCAGTGCACGGACTTCCGCGCCTTGTACACGAGGTCGCGCTTCACGAACTTCGAAAGCGTGCGCACGATCGTGGCCTGGTACGACTTGGCCATTGTGAAATAAGGATGGTCCCATTCCGCGCCCACCCCCAGCCGTTCAAACTCTTCGCCCTGAATCCCCACGAATTTCCGGGCGTGGGCCTCGCAAGCCTGCCGGAAGGCGACGGGCGAGAGTTCGTTCTTCTTCGAGCCGAGGCTTTTGTCGACCTGAAGCTCGATGGGGAGGCCGTGACAATCCCAAACCGGCGTGAAGGGCGCGTCGAAGCCCAGCATCGAACTGCGCCTGAGCGAGAGGTCCTTGAGCGTCTTGTTGACGATGTGGCCGAGGTGAATGTGGCCGTTGGCATAAGGCGGCCCATCGTGCAGGATCCACTGGGGCTTGCCTTTCCGGGCTTCGCGAACCCGGGAATAGAGTTTCCTCGACTTCCAGGCGACAAGCCGTTGGGGCTCTGAGTCCGGCAGGTTCGCCTTCATGGGAAAGGCGGTCTGCGGCAGGTTCAGAGTGTGCTTCCAGTCGTTGACTTCGCTCATTAGAATCCGGCGATTCTCTCAGATCATGAAGTCCTGCCAGAATCTCCAGACATGACGTCTTTTTTCCGACTTTCCTTTATCCGTGTCCTGGCCCTCTTTGCCTCGCTGCTCATCGGGGCGCTGTCGTCCTGCGCCTCAACCGAAGAATGTGGAACCTGTTCGGGCGACGCTGACTGTCGCGCAGGTTTTTTCTGCTCGTCGTTTTCGGATGGAACAAGGCGTTGTGGGTCGGGCATGGGCGATTCAACCTGCGGCAAGAAGTAGGAGAACCAGTTCCGGATCCCGTGTATCCCGAGGATCCGGAGCCCATAACCCGATGACCGAAGGGGCGACGATGAACGCGAGGCGTGTCCTCGTGGCGCAGTCTTATTTCCTCCGTTTCGATCCGAAACTGCAGGAGGCCGGGCAGCCCCTGCCTCCGCTCGGGTCACTGATCTGTGCGTCGGTTCTTCGCGAGCGGGGTTTCGACGTTCGTTTTTTTGACGCCATGCTCGCCTCCTCCGAGGACGAGTGTGCTGTCGCGATGGATCGCGAGAAGCCGCAGGCGCTGGTCCTCTTCGAGGACAACTTCAACTACCTCACCAAGATGTGCCTGGACCGGATGCGGCAGGCGGCGGTGCGGCTCATCACCATGGCCCGCGCGCGCGGGCTGAGCGTGGTGGTGGCCGGGTCGGACGCGAGCGACGACCCCAGGTTCTTCCTTCAGGCGGGCGCTTCGGCGGTGGCGGTGGGCGAGGCAGAGTTCGCGGTTTTGGATTGGCTTCAGGCCGCGAGCGCGCCCATCGGTTCGATTGCCGGGATCGTGACGCTTCGGGAGGACGGTGCGGCCGTGGCGGGACCTGCGCGCCCCCCGGTCACAGATGTGGACTCCATCCCCTCTCCGGCGTGGGATCTCATCGACGTCGAGGCTTATCGCAGGGCCTGGACGAAGCGACACAAACAATTCTCGCTTCCCCTGGCCACCAGCCGCGGTTGTCCGTTCCACTGTAACTGGTGCGCGAAGCCAATCTGGGGTCAACGCTACAACGCGATGTCCCCCGCCCGGGCCGCCCGTGAAATGGAGTCCCTCAAACGTCTGGGCGCCACCCAGGTCAGCGTTCTCGACGACATCTTCGGCCTGAAGCCCCGTTGGCTGGAAGAGTTCGCGGGCGAGCTGGTTCGCCTGAACGCCATGCTTCCGTTCAAGTGCCTGTCGCGGGCGGATCTTCTGACCGATCGGACGGTTCGGGCCCTTTCCCGTGCGGGCTCCGAAATGGTTTGGATCGGAGCCGAGTCGGGGTCGCAGAGGATTCTTGACGCCATGGAGAAGGGCAGCACGGTTGAGGAGATCCGCGGGGCGGCGGCCAGACTGCGCGCCTCAGGAATCAAGGTGGGTTTCTTCCTTCAGTTCGGCTATCCGGGCGAGACCGAGGAAGATGTCGAGGCCACCCTCAATCTGGTGGAGGAGGTCCTTCCCGACGACATCGGCATATCGGTCTCCTATCCGCTTCCCGGCACGCGCTTTCACGAACGGGTGAAGGATGAATTGGGTCGCACCCATTGGCACGATTCCAGCGATCTGGCCATGTTGTTCAATGGCCAGCACACCACTCGTTACTACCGGGTCCTTCATGCCTATACGCACGCGCGTTTCCGATTGGCCCGGGCCCTTACGAACCGGGAGGAGGGCCTTCCTCGCCGCCTTCTGCGGGCGCTGCGATATGGAACCAAGCGCGCGGTGATGGCCGCGGCGCTTACCCTTTCGGCACGCGACCGGGTTCAGGTTCGACCCCTGCCCCCGGGACTCTCCCGTGAAGGGGCGGCGACTCCGAGGCGCGGCCTGGTCAGCCCCATGGAACCTTGATGGCTGACGACATCCTGCTGTCCCACGGCTACTTCCTCAGCCTCGACCCGGTGGAGCGGAAGGTCATGCGTCCGTATCCGCCGCTCGGCCTGCTTTATCTCTCGGCCTACCTTAAGAAGGCGGGGCTCGCGGTCCGCGTTTTCGATTCGACGTTCTCAACGCCGGAACGTTTGGTCGAGTCACTGAAGGCGTCCGCGCCGCGACTCCTCGGGCTATACGCGAACCTCATGACACGTCCGCGAATTGTGGAGCTGATGGCGAAGGCACGCGAGATCGGGGTTCCAGTGGTGGTGGGCGGTCCTGATGCCTCGGGGAATGCCGAGGCGTACCTCCGGCACGGGGCAACGGTGGTGGTCCGCGGCGAGGGCGAGGTGACGCTCGATGAACTTTTGGGGCGGTGGACCGGCGCCGAGCCTCCGACCGACGTTGCCGGAACGAGCGTCAGGCTCGGTGAGACGATCGCCCATGCGCCCGATCGTGCGCTGATCCCCTCGCTCCACGGACATCCCTGGCCAGATCGGGAGGCGATCGCGCTTGAGCCGTACCTCGAAGTCTGGCGAAAGCACCACGGCTACGGCTCGGTCTCGTTGATCACCGCGCGCGGGTGTCCCTACACCTGCCGCTGGTGTTCCCGCGCCGTCTACGGCGAATCGCATCGTCGCCGGCCGGTGGACGACGTGGTCGAGGAAATCGCCTTCATCCAAAAGCGGTATGCGCCCGAGAGAATCTGGTTTGTCGACGACGTCTTCACCATTCACAAGGGGTGGACGCTGGACTTCGCGGCGAGAATGAACGCGAAGGGACTCAGAATCCCCTTCGAGTGCATTTCTCGCGCCGAGCGGGTGGACGAGGAGGTCGCACGGGCGCTCTCCGAGCTGGGCTGCTTCCGGGTGTGGATCGGGTCGGAGAGCGGGTCGCAGCGCATCCTGGACGCCATGGATCGGAGAGTCAAGGTCGAAACCGTGCAGCGGGCCACTCATCTGCTCAAGACCAAAGGCATCGAGGTCGGCTTTTTCATCATGGTGGGGTACGAAGGCGAAGAGGACAAAGACCTGGTGGCGACCGTCGACCACATAAGGAAGAGCGCGCCCGATCACGTCCTCACCACGACTTCGTATCCGATCCGGGGCACCGAGTACGCCCTTCAGGTGGCGGATCGGGCGGTGAACGCGAAGCCCTGGGCCATCGCCACAGACCGGGAGACCCTGGTTCGTGGCCGGCGTTCTCCAAAGTACTACGACGCGGCGCGGGCCTGGATTGAGCAGGACGCCGAGGCGCATCGGCTGAGGAGGACCGGTCAGGCGCTGGCCGCGGTGACTCCCGCTCTCTTGGCGGGCTGGTCGCGCCTGAAAATGCGGCTCCGAGCCGGCGAGCGG
>JANLWV010000307.1:0-9589 GCA_031364765.1 Vicinamibacteria bacterium | reverse complement strand
GCCGCGGTCATAGGCATCCCGGTCGAAGGCCAGAACGCGGCCCCTGGCGAACGATGGGACCGCTTTGGCGAAGTTCACAATCACGTCGCGCGCACGCATCAGATCCCCGCCCATGCTGGTGCTCGTATCGAGGAGCAGCACAAGCTCGACCGGAGCGCGGCCGGAGTCGGCTGCGTCCTGCGTGCGGAGAAACGTCTCGATCTTTCGGGGCCTTCCGTTCTCACGAATCACGAAGTCTTTCGCATCGAGATCACGAACCAGGACTCCGTCTTTCGTCGTCACGCTCACGACGACCTGAACGAGCTCGACGCTGACCGGAAACACGAGCTCCTGGCGAGGGGCTTGAGCCAGGGTGAGCAACAACGCGACGTGCAGCATCACACCGACTCTAGACGCCCGGACGCTTGAGGCCTGCCTGACTGTGCCGCCGCCGACCACCGTTATTGCGATGGCCCAGTCCGCTCGAGGCGGGGCCCGAAGCAATCTCCGCCGTTCGCACCACGCAGCGTTTCCGCCGACGTGGTCGTGGTCGTCAGCGATCAGCGTCTACGCGCAACGACCTTCTCGGAGGGCTTTCAGGAGGGTCGGAAGTACGGAAGGTTGAAAGTAGCGAACTCGAAACCCCTTCAGCGACGTTCACCCTTTGGGTTACTCCACGACCTTGATCACGACGCGCCGGTTCTGGGCGCGGCCGTGTCTCGTCTTGTTATCGGCCACCGGCTTCGTCTCCCCGTAGGAGATGACCTCCATCCGGGAGAGGGCGACGTTGTGCTGGTCGTGGAGGTAGGCCCGGACCGCCACGGCCCGCTCCCCGCCCAGCTTCTCGTTGTAGGCGGCCCCGCCCGCGCCATCGGTGTGCCCCTCGATCTCGAAGAACACGCCCTTGTTCTCGGCCACAATTGGGCCGATGGCCTCGTCGATCATTTTCTTGGCATCGTCGCTGATCGTCGCCCGGTTCAAGGGAAAGGTCACCTTGTCGTTCGAAAGCGTGATCGTGTAGAGCAGCTTTCCCTTGGCTGCCCTCTCGGCGTCCTGCGCCTTGTTCATGGCGACGGCCGCCGATCCTTTGGCCTCGGCCGCCGAGCCTTTGGCCTCGGCGATACCCGTCTGCGACTTCTGGTCGACAGTGTCGATGCGCACTTCGGTGGTCTTCACCCGCGCTTGGGTCTTTTCGACGTCGCCAGACAGATTCTCCACCTTCTGGTTCACTTCGCCCACATTTTTCGACACGTACTTCTTCGTCGCGCAGCCAGTGGCCGCGACGCTCAGGACAACGATCGACAGCATGATTCGTTTCATTGGAACACCTCCTAAAACAATTTAACTTGGGTCACTACTTTGCGATGGGGGGAATATAGCCGCTGCGTGTGCGGACGAGTATCCCTTTGCGCGTCGTCTGCACGTCAACCCGGCGAAAACTGGGCGGGCCGTCGGGACGGTCGTAGCCCAAGCGGTATTGGTGCTTGAGTTCGAGGGTGATCAGGTCGGTCGCCTTTTTCAGTCCGGCGAAGTCCGACACCACGAAAGCAGCCCCTCCTGACAGGGAGGCGTAGCGTTCGAGGAGCGCGCCCCCTGCGGCGGCGGCCGTGATGCTGCCTTTCCCCACGTAGATCTCGGAGCGGGGATCGTCGAGGGGAGAAACCACGGTCACGGCGTAGATCGGCACATCGAGAGCCCGGGACCGGGCGATCACCGCGTCGGGTGTCTCCTTGCTAGCGGTGTCGATACCGTCGGTGATCACTACCACCGCCCGGCGCCCTTCGCCGTGGCTCGCGAGGTCCCGTGCTGCGTGGTCGAGGGCATCGTGAAGGGCGGTCGACCCGAAAGGCTTGAGGTCGGTGAAGCCCTCCTCCACTCTGCGCTTGTCCTTCGTCCAGTCGACGATGCCCCAGTACTCGCTGTCGAAGCCCGCGAGGGCCACCTGATCCTCGGGCGCGAGCGCGGCCAGAACCTGGGTGACCGCCATGCGAGCTGACGTGGTCTTGAGCTGGCCGTTCATACTTCCCGAGGCGTCCATCAGGATGAGGATCCGGGCAGGAACATCGGCGCCGCCGGCAAAGTGGACGATGGGCTGCGGCCGGCCTTCCTCGAAGATCCGCAGTTCCTCGCGCTTCAAGTTCGTGACCGGCCGGCCGTGTCCGTCCACTGCCGTCGCGGAGAGCACGACGAGCTCGGACCGCGAGGCGAATATCGGCGCCTGGGCCACGACGGGCGTGGCCAGAACCGCGAGCAAGGCGGCCGTGTGCATGGAAAGGAGTTGCCGAACCATCAGAAGTTCGAAGGTGATGTCCTGCACACCCCGGGCCAGCGTGATCTGGATCACCTGCTCCTAGCTGAAGTCAAACGTCCCGTCGAAAGCGGTGCGCCCCTTCATTCAACGAACGATTGTCACTTTACCAGCCGACCCTTGAGCGCCTGCGAGCAGCCCGTGCCCACTTCACCGTAACCGCAGACCTCCGGCGGAAGCACAGCCCCTGGAGGCGGCCTACACGCCGCTCTCTCTCGACGCCAGGGGCCGCGTCTACGCACAAAACGCTGGTCAGTTCTTCGTGGTCGGGCGCTGACCGGGCGTACCGCTTGAGGCGCCTTGACCGGAAGCGGATCCGGGCGGTCGTCGCCCTCATAGCACTTTCCTACCCGCCAGGCGCGCGCGGGCAGAGCCTGTCGGATATGGCGCCGTCGATCACCGCGTCGAAGATCCGCGTTCCCGCGCCGCCTTTCATCCGAATCATTTCGTCGAGGACCGGCTCGACGCTCTGCGCGTCAAAGCCGCGGTCATAGGCATCCCGGTCGAAGGCCAGAACGCGGCCTCTGGCGAACGATGGGACCGCTTTGGCGAAGTTCACAATCACGTCGCGCGCACGCATGAGATCCCCGCTCATGCTGGTGCTCGTATCGAGGAGCGGAACAAGCTCGACCGGAGCGCGGTCGGAGTCGGCCGCGTCCTGGGTGCGGAGAAACGTCTCGATCTTCCGGGGCCTTCCGTTCTCACGAATCACGACTTCTCTCGCATCGAGATCGCGAACCGGCACGCCGCCTTTCGTCGTCACGCTCACGACAACCTGAACGAGCTCGACGCCGACCGGAAACACGAGCTCCTGGCGAGGGGCTTGAGCCAGGGCGAGCAACAACGCGACGTGCAATATCACAAGGCTATCCCTTTTTTGCCGCCTGTTAAGGCCGATTTCTACAAGGAGATGTGTCGAGAGATCCGCGCAAGTTAGGGCGAGTTGACGTTAATCGCCCATCTCTAGCCTGATGTGGGGTTTGCGGCATGCGCCGAGCCCTTGTCGCGGGCGCGCATGGTGGCACGCGAGTTGCTCTCTATCAGGGTGGAATGATCACCTACGCCACTGAAGCGCCTGGCCCGAAGGCGGGAACGCTGTCTCCCCGAGCGACGTCCGGGCCATTGACCGGCGAGCTTGAGCGTTCCGGCGAGAGCCAGGGTCGGCATCGTCGGTTGCGGGTGCATCAATCTCCAGGGATTGCGCGTGACGCCTTCGCGACTGAGGGCGGATGCGAGGCTGGAATCCTGAAGAGCGTCGTAGATCGATCGTGCGACACCACCGACGTCCACGACCGAGGCGACCAATCGAACGCCATGGCTGTAGTCGACGTACCGAGCACCATGCACGAGGCTCAGGGGCTGAATAGGACGCCCGGTCGCAAGATGCCAACCGTAGATGGCGACGCGACCGGGAATCTGAGCGAGGCGATTGGTCAGGACAAGGTCTTTCTTGTGGCCGGAGATCAAATCACCGAGAGCGAAGCCGCGGCGCTGGGCGTCGACCTTCTCCTTGTGCTCGGCCATGTAGAGGTTCGTTCCCATCAGCGGACTCGCGGGCAACGGAGCGGGCTTCAGCTGGTGAACCGATTGATCGTAGATCGCATCGACGATTCGCGGCGTCGGGAGAACACACCCGAGGCGAGCCGCGATCAATGTGGCGGAGTAGTAATTCAGCGGCACATAGAAGAAGTCGTCGTCCGAGCCGATGGCAAGGTAGTCCGGCGTCACCCACACCGTGGCCGTCACGTCGCGGCCAGAAGTCGCCTCGCTGTTGACCGTGACCGGCGTCAAACGATTCAGGAACGAAGGAACGTTCCCCCTTTCAATCTCGGCCACCACGGCGTTGTCACGCTCCACGATGGACATGCCGCTCGTGCGTCGAATGAACTCGGCGCCGCCGATCGCACCGGCGGGTCTTGGAGGCAGGTTCAGGAAGGGCGCCACGAGCGGAGCGGCGCGAACGGTTGCGAGTGATGAAGCAAGCGCTCCAAGAAGGCAGACGAGCAAAATGCTCGCGCCCTTCAGCCTCGTTTCTGACATCTAGACAGTATGCCGCCTGGGCTTTGAAGGTGTCAAGTCGCAGGACCCGCCGCATGGCGTCCTTATTGGGTTTGGTGGCCTTTGCCCTGACTGCCTCCTGCTCAAAGATCGTCCCTCCCGTCCTTGCCGCCGAGCTCGCGATTCCTCCGGCCTCGGCTGGCCTCGCAGCCCCGGTCAATGTCAAGGCCCCAAGCGCCTCGCGAAGCGATGAGCCGCTTCCCTGGACACCGTCGGCTGAGCGCATCGAGGAGTACAGCGCGAATCGGTCCAAGTCGGTCATCGAGCTTCAACAGTTCCGCGAAATCACGAGTCTTCCCTCAAGTGATTCCGGTGCTATCGACGCGAGCCTGATTGACTTGAATCCCAACGTCGGCACCTGGTACCTCCTGCGCTTGAGAATCAAAGGCGGCGAGACGGCTTCGTATCACCTGGAAAGCCGGCCGGGGGTGAGGCTCAGGCTTGATCCCGCCTATTCCGCTGGTCTCGCCCTCGAACGTTCGAATGCCGGCGGTACGCAAAGCAGCCAATGCGAGCTGTGGTCCTCGGCGAACGCCTCCGCTTTGGCGTACGCGCGTAAGTCCGGTCTCGTCTATGCGCCGCTCTGTGGCGGAGCCGTTTACCTGCGCAATCCGATCGACGGCCATCGCACGCCGAAGGAACGCGTCGTTGATCTCCTTCGCGATCACGTCTGGCAGGGCGAGGAGCTCACGGCGTTCGTCAAGGACATGTTCTACAACGACGCCTTCCTCGCCACCTCGAACTTGACCGCAGCCCGCGCCGGATCTGTCTCCGTCCCTTCGCTCGAAAGCCCCGTTCCTCCACGCGTTAGTACCGCCGCGCTCGATCAGCTCGTCGTCCCGGTCAATCTCGAGATCCCTTTGACGGGCGAAACCGAGGGTCGAGTCGCGGTGGGTCGGTGGTACTCGACGATGGACAATCCGGGAATCTTCGTGACGACATTGCGGCCCGATCTCGTGGCGCCCGACGTCATCGCCGAACAAGGCAATCGTGTTTCAGCGCTCGACGCTACCGAGTCAAGCGCGCTTGCTTTTCTTGTGGCCTTCGACGTCAAGCAGTTCGACATGGGCTTCCGCCTGGGAACGGATCACCCGCGCGTTGACTGGTCGGATGCGGTTCAGCCTGCCATTCGGGCCAGCTCCACAACGGGTCCGGATGGAATCCCCTCGGCTGAACCCCTCGTCCGAACCGGAATGCTCAGTCCGATTGAGGCAAGCCGTGTGGCTGCCACCTTCACCGGCGGTTTCAAGCGGACTCATGGCGCGCTGCGTTCCAACGGCGCTCACTACGGCTTCATCGAAAATGGCGTGGTGCTGAGCAAACTTCAGGCCGGCCTCGCCACCGTGATCGGCCTCGAAGACGGCTCCATCACGCTCAAGACGTGGACCGACGAAGACAACGCCAGCCTTCCCCGTATCCGCTATGCGCGTCAGAACGGCGTTCCGATCCTCGAACGCGAGGCGGCGACCGGTCTCGGTACGCCTGGATCTCGAGTGCGTGACTGGGGCGGGGGCAACTGGTCCGGCTCGGCCGACAAGAAACTGCGAACCCTTCGGGCCGGTCTGTGCATGCAGGAGAACCAGGGCCGCCGGTACTTGATTTACGGTTACTTCTCGACCGCCACTCCCTCCGCAATGGCGCGTATCTTCCAGGCCGCCGGATGCGGCTACGCGATGCAGCTCGACATGAACGCGCTCGAACATACGTATATGGCGATCTATCGGCCGCAGGGATCGGCGCTTCTCACCGAACATCTTATCGACGGCATGGGTGTGGTCGACGGGTCGAAGGGCGGGCAGACGCTTCCCCGCTTCGTGAGCGTCGCGGATAACCGCGACTTCTTCTACCTGCTCAGACGCTCGCCTCAATGAACCGTCGCGCGCGTTTTGCCTGCGCGGCCATAGCGCTGCTTCTCGCCCGCCAGAGTACAAGCCTCACCCAGGCTCAGATAAAGGCGATCGCAGGTTCGAGCCCTCGCGCTTCGAGTCCTCGCAACGACGCGCTGCTGGCCGAGCTGAAGCGCGTCCATAGTCTGAGCGATGAATCGATGCGCCGCATCGAGGAAATCTTCGCGACCTCGAGTCGCATCGGCCAGGGCAATCCCGCAGTCACGCAGCATCCGGCCACCCCTCAGGAATGCACGGCGAAACTCAAGGCCGTAAACGTTTCCTATGAAGACCCGGCGTCTGACCGGATCTGCGGGGCAAAGTACATGGCGCCGCTGTACGACCCTGCGCGCGAGAAGCCGGAAGACGCGAAGTCGTGCATCGATCGGTTCGAGTTCCCGAACATCCCTTGCTCGTATCCAGTCGTGTGGATCAAGGCACGCGACGCGGCTCTCGTATGTGAGGCGGAAGGCAAGCGATTGTGCGACGCCCACGAATGGGAAGGCGGATGCGCGGGCAGTCTCGAAGCGCCGGACTATGACTTCGGGCTCGCCAAGGGCAGGTCTCAGATGTCCGCGGCGGAATCTATGCGCTCGTCGAACAATCGGAAGGACGCAGGGACGAAGTCATGGAGTTATGGACCCGCGTACCAGAAGGGTGTCTGCGGCACATCGAGCACAAAGACGGCAGGCTGCAATGGCGGCGACTGGGCTCGCTGCGGGTCGAACACATTTCCCGCCGGCCACTTCCCCGCCTGCCACAGTTCCTCCGGTGTATACGACATCAACGGCAATGCGGCGGAGCACATGAATCTGCCGCTCGACGAAACTCAGATGTCGAGCCGCGGCAGCAAGGCGCTGGGCGTTACGGAGATGAAGGGCAGCTGGTTCATCTTCGATCGCTATAAGGCCCACGAAGACTGGTGTCGTTGGCGCGCGCCGTTCTGGCACGGTTCCAAGGTAATGGACAAGAACAGCCACGAGAACTATCACCTCGGTTTTCGCTGCTGCAAGTCGCTCAGCTAGTCGATTACGCCCCGACCAGCTGCTGGTCCGGTCGTGTCCTCATCTCGTTTCTACGGATCAGGCGGCTCGTCAGGCGCGATCGCGTAGTTCCTTCACGCCCATCTGCTCGGCGCAGTGATCGCAGCCGCCAGATCAGCTGAGCTTGGCGGCGATCGCTTCCATGACCTTCGCCAGCATCGCCTTGCGTGTGCCCGCGCCGGCACCTACAAGATGCCCGACATGGGTTCGCAATTCGGCGGCCACCTTCGCGTCCTTCTGTCCGGCGTCGAGTCTCGCCTGAGCCTTGTCCAGCATGGCGGATAGGGTCGAGACGTTGGCGGCAGTGAAGGCGCCATCGCGCTGAAGCTGATCGACATAGGCTCGCGCCACCACTGGCGCATCCGGCCAGCTGACCGGATACTGCTGCTGCGGGTTGAAGGTGCCGCTCTGATTGGCCGCTTTCGCGGCGGCAATTTCGCTGACGCTCAGATACTTACTGGGCGAGAGCTCGAACACGTCCAGACCGCGGGCGATTTCGGTGCCGTAGATGCGGCCGTTGTACCAGTAAGTGGACCAATAGCCGCCCAGGACCGCGGCCTTGTCGCTGATCGGGCCGCGGTCGAAATAGGCAACCTCGGTTGGCTTCGTGCTGTCCGTGAAATCGATCACCGAGAGGCCGCCCTGATACCACGCCTGCACGAAGATGTCGCGGCCCGGCACCGGAATGATCGAGCCGTTGTGCGCCACGCAGTTCTCGTTCTCGGTCTGCGGAGCGGGCAGTTTGTAGGTGCCGCGATAGATGAGCTTGTTGCCGACGATGTCGTAGATCGCGTCGGCGCCCCAGTTGCGTGGATCGTAGGACCGGCAGCGCGGGCGCGAGCCACCGCCCCATTCGTCGGTGAAGATCACCTTCGTGCCGTCATTGTTGAAGGTCGCCGAGTGCCAATAGGCAAAACCATTGTCGGTCACCACGTCGAGCCGCTTCGGCTTCAGCGGATCTGAAATGTCGAAAATGATCCCGTTGCCGGAACAAGCACCCGCCGCCAGCTTGCGCGTGGGGAAAACGGTGATGTCGTGGCATTGGTTGGTCTCGCTCGTCTCCTGCGTGCCTTCACCGTGATTGCCGCCCATCCACAATCCGGCGATGCGCCCGGTGGCCTCGTCAGCGAAGACGGCGGGGCTGTCGACGATGCGCGACTTCGACGGATCGGCCTTGGGGATTTCGACCACATCGATGCGGAAGAGAGCAGTGCGGCTGTCGCCCGGCACCTGGCCGATGCAGCCGGCGAGTTCCTCACCCTTGCGGACCCCGGCCGTGCCGGAGTTGTAGACCACGATACGGTCCTTGTCCTCGGCCACCACCGAATGAGTGTGCGATCCGCGACAGGTCTGCACCTGGCCGACCTGCCTCGGGCTCGTGAGGTCGGAAATATCGAAGATGCGCAGACCGCGGAAACGCTCTTTGCTCACCTCGTCTTTCACGCCCTGACGACCGCAGTCCACGCGGCCGAGTGTCTGTTCAACGGACATGATCAGGAGACTGCCGACGATGGACACATCGCCTTGTCCGCCTGGACAGACCACTGAGCTCAGCAGCGTTGGCGCTTTCGCGTCGGCAAGGCGGTAGATGTTGAAGCCGTGGTAATTGCCGGTCACCAGCACATCGCCTTTGAACGCCATGTCGGTCTGCGCGAAGGAGAGCAGTGGGGAACGGTCGCTCCATTCGGTGCCGTCATTGGACTGGCCGTCCGTCTTCTTTATCTTGGGGAGCGGCAAATCTGCTACGTTGGCTGGATCGAAGAAGCCGGTGGGCCTGCCCAGCGTCGCGACCAGCGCGAGGTGGCTCGCCGTCTGTCCGGCGTCATTGAACCCAGCCGAAAGCGCCACGCGGGGGTCAGTCGCGAGCGTGCCAAGGAGCTTGCTCATCCGCTCGATCTCGGCCTTCTGTTCCGTCTTCACGTCGCTGGTGAATTGGAAGAGCACGGGGTCGTAGGCGCTGCCGGGTCTCTTCACCAGCGCATCGACCATCTTGAGCGCGCCGTCGTGATGCGTGATCATCAGGCTCAGGAACAGCCGGTCGAAGTCGGCGCCCCTCAAGGTCGCAAGCCTGGCCATGTCGGCGGGGGATGCCATGCCGGCCATGGTGCCCTTCATATCCATCCCGCGATGCATCGAAGGCTCCGGCACGCTCTCGCCGCGTTCGCGCAGCCAAGTCTGCATGAAGGCGATTTCGTCCGCCTGCGAGGCGTGGATCCGGCCGGCAACGGCCACCAGTTCGGGCAGGTTGGTGCGGTCTTTCACCATTTCGGCCATCTGCACCGCCTGGTCATGGTGATGGATCATGTCGCGCATGA
>JANLWV010000493.1:0-17158 GCA_031364765.1 Vicinamibacteria bacterium | reverse complement strand
GGAGGCTCACGGCCTGATTCCGGACGCGTTTGTCGCCGGCGTCGGCACGGGCGGCACGGTCATGGGCGTCGGGCGTTTCCTCCGGCTGCGAAACCATGACGTCCGGATTCACCCGCTCCAGCCTTCAAACTCACCGACCCTCACCACCGGCCACAAGGCCGGCAAGCACCGCATTCAAGGGATCTCCGACGAGTTCGTTCCGCCCGTCCTCCGTCTTGAGGAACTGGACGAGGTGATCTCCGTCGACGACGGAGACGCCATCCTGATGGCGCAGAGGCTCGCGAGCGAACTCGGACTCGGCGTCGGGATCAGTTCCGGAGCGAACGTCCTCGGCGCTATCGAGGCGCAGAATCGCCTCCACCGGGACGCGGTCGTGGTGACTGTCCTCCCCGACAGCAACAAGAAGTACCTCAGCACCGACCTTTTGCGCGACGAGCCAGCCAAGCCGGGATTCATCACGCCGGACATCGAGCTCAAGGGCGCCGAGGCCTTTCGTCGCGTCTGTATCATGTGCTGAGGTCTTTCAAACGCCTGATCCAGGGTGTCCGTCCTAGAGTGCTCGAAGTTGATGCGTTGGTTTAATGCGCGAAAGACCTTGGGAACAGAAGGCAAGTGAGCGGGTTCGAGCCCGGACCGGGCGCCTCTGACTGGCAACCGAACCGGACGGGTGGTGGTGAACCGCCCGCTCCCCGTGCCTCGTTGCGCCGTTATGCCTGGCTCTCGATTGGAGCGGCGCTTGCGACCATGGCGCTCAAGGGCGCAGCGTGGTGGCTGACCGGATCGGTCGGCCTGCTCTCCGACGCTCTCGAATCGCTGGTCAACCTCGCCGGCGCCCTGGTCATGCTGATCACACTCGCGATCGCCGCGCGGCCGGAGGACGACGATCACCCACACGGCCAGACGAAGGCCGAGTATTTCGCGAGCGGCCTCGAGGGTCTCCTGATCCTGCTCGCTGCGGTCAGCATCGCGATCGCGGCGCTGCCCCGTCTGATAGAGCCTCAGCCCCTTGGGCAAGTGCCGCTGGGCGTCGCCGTCTCGGCAATGGCCGCCGTGGTCAACCTGGCGGCCGCACGTTTCCTCCTGAAGGCGGGTCGGACTCACCGATCCATCAATATCGAGGGGCACGCTCAGCATCTGATGACCGATGTCTGGACTTCGGCCGGCGTCATTGCCTCGGTCGTCGCGGTTGCGGGCACGGGCTTCTTGCGGCTCGACCCGCTGATCGCATTGGTGGTGGCCGCGAACATCGTGTCGACCGGGTTACAGCTGTTGCGGCGCTCCGCTGCGGGGCTGATGGACTCTGCCCTGCCCGCACCAGAGCGAGCGGCCGTGCTCGAAGTGCTCGCGCGATACCGCGCCCAAGGCATCGAGTTCCACGCCCTGCGCACGCGTCAGGCGGGTGCGCGCTCGTTCGTATCGGTTCACGTGCTGGTTCCCGGCGCGTGGAGCGTCCAGCGGGGGCACGACCTGGCTGAACGCATCGAGCGTGAGATCCGCGAGGCTCTCCCCGGAGCCCATGTGATCACGCACCTCGAGCCGATCGAAGACCCGGTCTCACACAGCGACCGGGAACTCGACCGGCGACCTTAGAACCTGAAGCCAAGGGCGAAGAAGTAACTCCTCGCCGCCTGGTAGTCCCCCGCGGAGAGAGAGCGGCCGAAGTCGGGGCCGAGCTGGTAATTCACGCCTTCCACCGGTGTCGCGGTAAAGGGATTGAACGCCTGCATGGAGCGCGTGGAGTTCTGATTCGAGGCGCTGAACACCGTCTGGTTTCCCGCGGAGTCCTGAGCCGCCTGATTCAAAAGGTTGTCGACCAACACCCGAACAAAGAACTCGCCCTTCTTCGTGAAGCGCGCGGGCAGGTAGTAGTTCAAGGACGCATCGGTGGCGGACACGGTGTCGGTCTTGAAAATCCCGCGGCCGCCGCCGTAGTAATAGGTCACGCTGGCGGGGGGCGCCAGGTACCCGGGATTTGTGACGTAGGGCCGGGCGTCCACCGACCCGGCGGCACTGTACGGCTGACCTGAGCTCACCCTCTCCAGCAAGCCCACGCTCAAGCGGCCGGCGCGCGAGAACCTCTTCTCGTAGTTGCCCCAGATCCGGAGCTTGTGACGCTGGTCGATCGAGAGGTCGCCGGTCGGCGTATTCCAGCTTTCCTGCTTGTATTCGACGAAGGAAAGGAAGTCGTCCTGAATCGGACCGCTCGCCACATTCTCGGCGTTGAAGTTCCCATGCGAGTTCGACAGAGTGTAGTTGCCGCCAAGCGAGATCTGGTCGCTGACTCGATACTGAATCTGGCTCTGCAGCGCCTTGTACTTGCGGTCGAGCTGGTCCGTGTTCACCACGGTGGTGAGATCGAACCGCCGGCCCGCAGGATCCGCCACGGTGACGCCGGGCACGATCTGATCGGTGAAGAGGTTGTTGAAGTCACGGTAGATGGCGTCGATGCGATACGACCCCCGGTTCCCGATGGCGCCGCCGAGGCCGAGGCTGTACTCCATGGTGCTCGGGGTCTGGAGATCGGAGGCCAGCTTGCGGCTCACCCCGGGGTAACTGGGATTCTGCCGAAGAGGGCGGTCGGTGCCTCCGTTTGCTCTGAACCAGGCGAAGATCTGGGTGAGCGCGTCCGCCGCGCTGACCGGATTGGGGGTATTGAGATCCGCGTTGATGGCGGGGCCCCGGTAGACGTACTGAAAGCTCGCGCTCCTTCCCGCTCCTGATCCAAGGTCGGCAATGCCGCTGGTGACGGGCATGACGTAGCGGGCGACTCCGGCGCGCAGGTTCAACTTTCCATTCCCTTTCGGATCGAAGGTGGCCGCGAGCCTCGGGCTCCAGGCCTGGTCCTTCGAAACTACGTTGCCGGCCTGGTCCTTCTCATCGGCCCGGTCAAACCGGCCGCCCACGTTGAAGCTCCACTTTTTGCCGAGAGTCCATGAGTCGTTCACGAAGGCCGAGTAGGTGCGCAGACGGCTTCCCCGGGTGGCCTGGAAGATGGGCGTCCAGAGAATGTAGGAGGCGGCGGCATCCGTGTTTGAGGTTCCGGGCAGGACTACGGGATACAGATTCTCGCCGCGGATGATCGTGTTGCTCGCGAGCAGTCGATACTCGCTGCCCGACTGCCAGTTGTTGTTCTCGCGGGTGTCCTCAAAGCCATCCACGCCGAAGACAAGACTGTGGGAACCTGCGCCCGAGGTAGAGAGAAAGTACGAGCCTTTCAGGATGACATTCTGATTGTTGCGCTTCTCTTCATTGAGTTTCCCGGCCGCGATTTCCTCGGCGGTCAGACCGCAGACCGCGCAGAACGTGGGCGAGTTCCACCTTGCGCTGCCCCGCGAGCGGTCCTGAATCATCGTGCCCTTCACGATGTCCGTGAACCGCGCGCCCGAGCCCACGATGGAATAGCGGCGCTGCGAGAATTGGGCTTCCACAAAGAGCTTCGGTGAGAGGACGCCGGTGTAGTTCGCGGAAAGGAGGTTCTCCGGCCCCCACGACTCATAGAAGCTCGCGCGGTCCATGATGTCGCCAAACGTGTTGTTGCTCTCGAATCGATCCTTCTTGGTGTAGGCCGCCTTCACCGTGTGTTTCTGCGAAATCGCGTAGGTCAACTTCCCCTCATAGCGCTTGTCGTCGACGCCGTTGTCGTAAACAATGTTCGTGAAGAGCGAGGTCTGAGACGTCTTGTTGTTGGCAAGCCGCGCGGCGCCAAAGAACCACAGTTTGTCTTTGAAGATGGGGCCGCCGAGGGTGGCCTCGTAAGTCGGAACCACGACACTGCGACGCGGGTCGGAGGTCAGACCCTCTTCAAACGGGGTCAGAGCGCGCCACTTGTCGTTGTCGAAGGTGACACGTAGCGATCCGCCAAAGCTGTTCCCCCCCGACTTGGTGAGGACATTTACGACTCCGCCCGAGAACCGGCCGTACTCGGCCGAGATCGCCGCGGTCGAGGTCTTGGTTTCCTCGATGGCGTCTTCAATGAAGAGAAGCCGTTCCTGATTGCGCAGCGTCTCGTTCAACACGACGCCGTTCAGGAGGAAGAGGCCCTCGTAGGACGCCGCCCCCGAGAAAGTCACGTTGCCGCTCGGGCCGGTGCTCGTGGTGCCCGGAGCCAGAAGCACCGCGCCCCGGATGTCGCGGCCCACCGGCAGCCGATCGATCTGCTCAGCCTTGTAGCTCGCCGCTGCCGCGGTGGACTGGGTGAAATCGGCGCGGACTTCGGCGGTCACGAGCACCTCCTCGGTCAGACCAGCCACCGCGAGTTTCGCGTTCAAGGGCACCGTCTCGGCCAGCTGAACCCGCAGGTTCGATACCTTGGGAGCGAAACCCGAAAGGTCAAACTTCACGGTGTATTCGCCGGCCGGAAGGAAGGGGATGATGTAGTCGCCGTTCCTCGAGGTGACCGCGGTGCGCGAGCCCTGAAGCGAAGGTGACAGGGCGGTCACGGTGACGCCAGGCAGGAGTCCGCCCTGCGCATCTTCAACGTGACCTGTGATCGTGCCGGTGGGCGTAGTCTGGGCCAAAGTCGGGGCGCCCGGCAGCAACGTGAACGCCGCGGCAGAGACGAACGCCGCCAGCAGGTTTCGGGTCTTCATCGGATTCTCCTCGGTTGAAGCGGCCTCGCCGCTCAAGTTTCGAGGATCATAGTCTGGCCCTACGCCGTCGGCAGAACGTGGTCCTTGAACTGCGCTCTCAGGACCTTCTTGTCGAACTTCCCCACTGATGTCTTCGGAATCTGCTCGACGAACACCACATCATCCGGAAGCCACCACTTCGCAATCTGGGGGCGGAGATGTTCGAGGATGTGCTCGCGGGTAAGGCGGCTCTTCGCGTCGGGTTTCGGCACCACGCAGGCGAGCGGCCGCTCGTCCCACTTCGGATGGGCGACAGCAATGACGGCGGCTTCGGCCACGTCGGGATGGGCCATGATCAGACCCTCGATGGCGATGCTGGAGATCCACTCCCCGCCGGACTTCACGAGGTCCTTCGTGCGATCCGCGATGCGCACGTAACCGTCGGCGTCGATGGTGGCCACATCGCCGGTGCAGAGCCACCCATCCTTGAACTTCTCCGGCGACGTGTCGTCCTGGTAGTACGCCGAGGCTATCCAGTTGCCGCGGATCTGAATCTCGCCGACGCTCTTGCCGTCCCAGGGGAGTTCAAGCCCGCTGTCGCCCACGATCCGGAGCTCCACGCCGAAGAGCGGCCGCCCCTGAGAATTCCTGACCCTCGCCACGATCTCGTCTTTGGCGCCCTTGTGAATCGACATCGGTCGGGCCATGGTGCCGAGGGGCGACGTCTCCGTCATGCCCCACGCGTGAAGAACGTTGATCCCGAGTTCTTTGCGATAAGCCTCCTGAAGTGAAGGTGGGAGCGCAGAGCCTCCGCACAGCAACCGATCGAGCGAGCCAAGCTGGTCCTTCACCTTGGAGAGCGGACCCAGCAGCGCTTGGAGGATGGTGGGTACGCCGCCCCCGCAAGTGACGCGCCTTTCAACGATGAGCGAGGCCAGAACGTCCGGAGTCATGAAACGCCCGGCGAAGACCATGTCGGCCCCGGTCATGAGGCAGGCGTACGGCAGGCCCCAGGCATTCGCGTGGAACATCGGGACGATGGAGATGACGACATCGCTTTCGGAAAGCGCGAAGCAATCGACCAGTGATATCGCGTAGCAGTGCAGGACGTTCGACCGGTGCGAGTAGACAACGCCCTTGGGGTTCCCGGTCGTCCCGGACGTGTAGCACATGGCCGCCGCCTGCCGCTCCGGAAGATCGAGCGAGTACTCAATCGGCTCGGCCCCGGCGAGCAGCTCTTCATAGTCATGCGTCCCCGGGATCCTCGGTCCAGCCACGTCGTCGACCACGATGACGTCGCGCACGCTCTTCACCTTCGCCGTGACCTTCTCCCACAGCGGCCAAAGGGACTTGTCGAGAATGACGACGCGGTCCTCCGCGTGATCGACAATGTAGGCGATGTCGTCTGGAAACAATCGAAGGTTGAGGGTATGAAGGACGGCGCCCATGCAGGGCACGGCGATGTAGGCCTCAAGGTGCTCCTGATGGTTCCAGCACAGAGTCGCCACCCGTTCGTGGTCTTTGACACCCAAGCCGCGTAACGCCCCGGCCAGACGTCGGCTCCGTTTGATCACCTCGGCATAGGTGGCGGTCTTGATTCCGTCCGCGGTCCTGGTGGCCACCGTCTTTCCTGGATGCAGCTTCTCCGCATGACGAATGAGAGACGGGAGGTTGAGCGGCGCGTCCTGCATGAGTCCTTGCATGGCCTGTTTCCTACTTCGTCATGAATGAGGCAAGGTCCTTGGCGAACCGTTCGGGATACTCCCAGTGAAGAGCATGGCCCGTGTTCGCGTAGGGGATGAGTCGTGAGCCCGGAATCGCAGCGAGAAGTCCGTCCTGATCGGCCTTCGAGAACATCGAGTCCCTCTCGCCCCAAAGGAGAAGCGTCCGCGCCTTGATCCGGCCGAGCTTCTCGACCTGCTGCGGATCGGCGCTGCCCTTCGCGAGTTCATGGAACATCGCCGCGGGGACGCGCTGAACCTCGGCGATCATCATCTCGAGAAACGCGGGGGGCAGAGGTGTTACCGCGGTGCCGGCCTGAAAGTCGCGGGCGAACTCATAGTCGATCGGATCCTTCACGCTTGCGAAGTATGAACTCACGGGAGACGGCGGGTTGGGATCACGGGCCCGCCCGGGCCCGGAGCCGATCAAAACCAGGCGGCGGAGTCGGCCCTCGGCGTCGTTCTGCGCCACGACCTGGGCCACGAAGCTGCCCAGCGAGTGGCCGACGAGAGTGACCTTGCGCAGATCGAGCAGCTTCAGGAGCGACGTGACGTCCGCCGCGAAGTCGGAACGCGCATAGCCCTTCGCAGGGTGATCGGAAAGACCGTGACCCCGCAACGTGACGGCATACGTGCGGAAGGTTTTCGGAAGGTGCGGCAGAACCAGTTCCCACGAATGCCAGGAATCGCCCGCGCCGTGAAGGAGAACCAGCACCTCTCCCTTGGGATCCCCCTGCACCACGTACTGGAGCGTCATCCCCGTATCGACCTTGACAAATGAGGTGGTGAGTTGAGGCGGCGACTCGGCCGCCATCGCCAGACTCGCGAGCGAGAGAAAAGCGAAGAACAACCGGCCGAGAACTGCGCGCGCGATCAACATCGAGGCGAACCTCCGCTTGAGTGTGGGTCGATGATACGCAACGGACGGGAAGGCCGCGCGTACCTGCCGGTCAATCTCCCCGCGCCTCGAGAGTGAGGAGTTCCCGATCGGTTGAATGGCCGCGGATCGAGACGTTCAGGGAACTACAGCCGGGCCAGGGGACCCGCTGCGAGCTGAGACAGCGCCGCGCCGACGACAATCATCGAAAGGCCCCAGATCATCATCCTGGTGAAGAGGCCGCGCGCCGCTTCGGGGTCAATCACCGCGGCGACGCAGAGAGCGCCGATGGTGGAGAGGGGCGACACATCGACCAGAGATGAGCCCACATTGATGGAGAGTGCTATGGCGAGCGGATCGCCGCCGCCCACCGAAGAGGCGAGTGCGGTTGCGGTGGGAAGAAACGCCGGCATCACGACTCCCGACGTGCTGCTCCAGGTGGAGATCAGGCCGGTGACGAACGCGACCGTGCCATTCACGGTAGCGGGGGTCGCGAAAGCGGCGAGCAGGGCCGTCACCAGAGCCATGCCCCCGGTCTTCTCAAGAACCGAAACCAGCGTGGTCATGCCGGTCACCATCACGATGACCGCCCAGGGGATCTTTTTGATCGCGATCGTCTCATCGGCGGCTCCGGCAAGAATGAGCACGCTGGCGGCCACGAAGGCCGCGAAACCCACGGGGAGCGACCCGAACAGCGTAGCCAGAATCCAGACGGCCAGAAGAAGAACGGTGAGGCGCTGCCGGGAACTGAGCTTCTCCAGAGCCACTGCCGCAGGGCCCGGGTCCTGGGCGATATCGCGCGGCCGCAGCCAGAACCAGGCCGCCATCCCGACGATCAGATGCGCGGCAAAATTCGCGAAAAAAACTTTGCCCTCGTGTCCCATCAGTCCGGCCTTCGCCATTCCATCCCGCGCGATGATCCCCACCGCGGAGAGCGGCGAGAGATTGCCGGCGTTGGCTCCATTCGCGATCATGAGAGCCACCAAAAAGGCCGGCGCTCCCGCGCGAAGACCGATCGCCATGGCGAGCGGCGCCATCAAGGCGGTCGCGGCCACGGCGCCTGGGCCGATGCCCGAGAGAATCACGCCCAGGAGGAAGATCAGCGGCGAAACGAACCGAGGGTCTCGCAGGGCTCCCAGGAATCTGCGCGCCAGCCCTTCGAGCGTGCCGTTCTGCTCGGCCAGCGCGAAGAGCAGAGTCACGCCAACGAGGGTCAGGAACAGCATGGCCGGAAACCCGGCGGCCACCGCCTCGGGCTTCATCCCTCCAACCAGCGAGCCGAGGCCCCAGGAAAGGGCGAGGGCGATGAGCCCGACGTTGATCCGCGAAGTGCACGAAAGTGCTATCGCGACGAGGAACGCAATCAGCGACCAGGAAGCGGCGCTCACGCGCGGGAGACTAACCGACTTCTGAGAGGAGTAACCTCGAACCGTCAGCGCGGTAAGGACACGCTTCGTTGCACCCATCACTCGCCCATCTCGATCATCGGCCGTGGCCAATCCCAAAGGCCCGGTGGACCTGGCGGCAGTCCTGGCGCGACCTTCTCTTCGCGCATTGGCCGGTCCCCGCCCCACAGCTGCGGCCTCTGATTCCCGACCGTCTGACCATCCAGGAGTTTGACGGGACGGCATGGATCGGCGTTGTGCCCTTCCGAATGACCGGAGTCATGAGACGGCCCTTTCCGGACCTTCCCTGGATCTCCGCCTTTCCAGAGTTGAACGTACGGACGTATGTGGAGCGCGACGGAAAGCCCGGTGTCTGGTTTCTGAGCCTCGACGCCCCAAACCCTCTCGCGGTGTGGGCGGCGCGGACATTCTTCCATCTCCCTTACTTCCAAGCCCGGATATCGCTTGCCCCGGAGGCCGACGGCTGGATCGAGTATCGATCATTGGGCGCTTACGCTCGGTTTGAGGCCCGGTATCGGCCGACCTCGGAGGTTTACCGTGCCTCCCTTGGCTCGCTGGAACACTGGCTGACCGAGCGCTATTGCCTGTACGCCCAAGACCGCACGGGCGCTTTGTGGCGTAATGATGTTCACCATTCGCCCTGGCCGCTTCAGAAAGCCGAGGCGGAGATACGGGTCAACACCATGCTGTCGCCCCACCGACTGAAGGTGGAGGGCCCGCCGCCCCTTCTTGATTTCGCAGAGGGGCTCGATGTGGTGGTCTGGCCCGGTGAACGGTTGGGCTGACGCGACCCGAGCGGCAATCAGCGGGTGGCGAGGTCCGCGAAGTTCAACTCATCATCAAGGATGACCTCGTCGTTCTTGAAACTCGCCGCGGGTTCGCCGTCGGGCCCGGCCACGCTGACGCTTTCGAAGCCACGCTCAGCTGCGAACGCGCCGAGGGCGCGAACCACGGAGCGGCGTTCTTCCCGACCGAGAAGCACCCAGGTGCGGCTCGCCGATACGAACAGGGTGGTGCGGAACGCCCGCACATCGTCAAACAGCCCGGCTCCCGGCAGTTCTTCCAGTTGGATCAGCCTGACCTCGAGATCCACCGGCAGGGCGGGCAGCGCGCCGCTGATCATCTGTGCGATCGTCGCCAAGGCAACCGCGACCGCGACGATTCGAACCAGGATCTGGCGGTGGCGCCGGAGCCGGCGCATCTGGACCTGGGCGGCCTCCGCCGCCTGAGTCATCCGCGGCAGCAGAGAAGGGCGCTGTCGCCTTGTATTTTGTTTGAGGCTGGCCTCAAGCCGGAGGCGTTCCCAGAGAAGATGATCGGCGGCGTAGAGCAAAGTCGCGAGCGCCTGGGCATCTCCCTGCACGAGGCCGGAGAGGCGTCGCAGCAAGGTTCGCAGGAGGAGCATGGCATTCGCCACGGATTTCACCTTGGCCCGGTGTTCCGCTGAGGGAGGGTCGCTCTGGTTCGCCCGCTGGCAGATCAGATCGTCCGAGGCGAGGATCAGTTCGAGGGCGCGGCGCCTTTCTGCGGCACTGGTCTCGGAGTTCCCATCGCTATTGGTGGAGGGACCGAGAAACACATCCAGATCCAACTGCCAGACTTCCGGAGAACGGGGGCCGGTCATGTACCGATCAATGATGGCCGCGTTCTCCTGGACCCGCGCCAGTTCGAACGCGCGCACAGAAGGCTGTTGGCCGACCTCCGCCACGGGCGCCGGCGCTTCCGCGGCCGGTGGCTCGGAAGCATCGGAGCGTTCCGTTGCGTCGGGCGGCTTAGGCCCAGCACCAGGATCAGGATCAGGCTTGGGACGTGGACGACGACGAATGAACTCGAGCCCGGAAAGGTCCACCTCTCCCGTCATGAGATCGGGGCGCGTTGCGAGCGGGGGCCTGGTTTCTTCGCCCCCCTCGTTCCTCGCCGAGGCCTCTTCTGCGCTCGACTCCATCGGGGTCATCCCGGGGGGACCGGTCGGGGCCGTCACCGGCTCTCCGAGCGACGCCAACGGGGACTCTTCGGAGGAGCCGGCGCTTTCCTCAACGCCAGGGGTTAAGGACTGACTTGCGCCCGCCTCGCTGTGGTCTTTGGGTGGCGGTGTCTGCTCGATGGTCACCGGCCACTTGAGAGGCTGCCCGGCCGCATGGGTGAGCAGTTGGTTGAGCACGTTCAGAACCGCCACGTTGGTTTCGATCACAGCAACACTCAGACGGGGATCGAACAGCGCCTCTCCGATGGAAGCCTTGAAGGCTCCGAATCGGCGCAAGAGGCCGCTCGCGGTAAAGGTCGCGACCTCCGTGTGACGGGTCGCTTCGGAGGCGAAGTATCTGAGGGCGAGCGCGATGGTCGCGACTTCGTTTTCCTCCACCGCTACCGCCCTCACCCCCCATGCGGTCTCCAGGGCCACCACGGCGTCAATGAGCACATCGGTTTCAGCGAGCTTTCGTTCGGGACCAATGGGCCCGGCGAGCAGCCGGGTCAGAACGTACTCGTACTTGCTTTGAGAGCTCGTCGAAAAGGGCAGGGTGCGATAGAAGCGCGCGAGACTCTTGATGGTCTGAAGGCGCAGGGACGCGTTCTCGCAGGCCCAGCGCACTCGGAAGGCCTCGATGGCCGCATCGCGGGCGGCGACCCGCTGGCGGTACGCCTCAAGCAGGATCCAGGTACGCTCGACCGCATCCAGCGCGGCTTCAGCGTCTTCCTGACGCAAGGCCTGGCGCCAGGCTTTGAACGCCCCGAAAAGTTCGACCGTGGGGTCCCCCTCCTCGGGGGAGGGCTCGAGTTCCGCCACGAAACGGCAGGCCCGAGCCAGGGAAAGCCCGATGGCCAGGCGGGATGCGAAACGCCTGGCCAGACTCTGGGCTGAACTCATCTCCGCTGTCCTGGTCGGCATGGGGGATCAGCGGATCTTCACAACCCGGCCGGATTCGTCGACCTGGTAAATGAAGCCACTCTTGACGTTCTGTTGCGCGGCCTGGATGGTGAACCGGCCCGACAGCGACTGGGTGGTCGGCCACAAGGGCAACATCGAATATCGCACTCCCGGCGCATCCACATAACTCGAGGAGACCGTCCGGCCCAGAACATTCTGCGAATAGCTGTTGAGTTCGTGAAGGCGGGCGAACCGCCGGGTAAGGTCGGTCATCGAGGAGGGCGGCAAGGGGACCGGATTCAGGTAGAAAAGCTGCTGGTTGACGACCATGGTTCGGAGAACGCTTGCGACCGCCTTTTCCTCCGCCGCCCGCCGGGCGGCCATGAAATTGGGCAGCGCGATCGCGGAAAGAATGCCGATGATCGCCACTACGACGAGCAGCTCAACCAGCGAAAAGGCGGCTTGGGTCGTCCTCCGGTTCCGGCTCACTGTCTTCTCTTTTGGGAGCGCGGGCGTGGGCGTCCCGGGCGTCTCCAGGCCGGCGAGGACACGAGCAGGGCTTTGCCGACGATTTGTCTGAGCACTGCTCGACAGTTCACAAACCACCATTCGATTCTCTGGGGACGTCTTGCGGGGGGAAGGACGTGGATATTAGATCCTTCGCTTGACCATCGCTTCGATGGGCTTCTCGGGCTACCAGTTGGAGGGCTTGTAGTCCTTTAGAAACTTGCCGTGGACGTGGTCGCCGGTGAGCAGACCCGCAAAGAACGGGTCACAGACGCGCGCGGCGCCATCCACGATGTCGAGAGGCGGGGCGAAGTCGAGTTCCCGCTTTTTCCGGTCGGCGTAGAGGGCCGGATCCTCATCGGTCACCCAGCCCGTATCGACGGCGTTCATGTGGATGCCGTCGTTCACATAATCCCGCGACGCGGTCAGGGTCATCATGTTGAGCGCGGCCTTCGCCATGTTGGTGTGAGGGTGTTTGTCGGTCTTCGGGCCGCGCGAGAAGATGCCCTCCATCGCCGAGACATTCACGATGTGTTTATCCCTGGTGGGCACGCGGAGCATCAGGGGCTTCAGCCGGGCGCAGAGGATGAACGGCGCCACCGCATTCACGAGCTGCACTTCCAGCATCTCGGCTACGGGGACTTCGGCCAGAGCGAGACGCCAGGTGTTTTGCTGGCGCAGATCCACCTGCTGGAGGTCGGCGTCGAGCTGGCCTCTCGGGAAGAGATCGGGGCGCCGCGTGGCTTCGTCATAGGCGTATCGAACCTGAGACAGCTCCGCCGAGGCGACGATGCCAATCCCGCTCCGGCCCCCGTTCAGGGTCATGAGGCCGGTGCTATCGACGCCGGCTGATCCGGAGAGGGATCGGCCCGAGTCGAGGGCTGACTTGAGGCCTTCGTGACTCTGGAGGAGGAGGAAGATGTCCGGTCCGAAACCTTTGGCCGGCCGTGATTCGGTAGGGAGCAGGTCTTCGTAGAAGCCGGGAGGTCGACGCACGGTCTGGCACGCATTGTTCACGATGATGTCCAGACGGTTGAACGAGTGCTCGACGTAGCGCGCGAAGATCTCCACACTCGGCGGGTGGCGCAGGTCGAGACCATGGACATGAAGCCGGTGCTTCCAGTCCGCGAAGTCGGTTTCACGCGAATAGCGAAGCGCCGAGTCCTGCGGAAAACGAGTGGTGGCGATGACCTCGGCGCCCGCGCGGAGCATCTTGAGGGCGGCCTGAAAGCCGATCTTCACTCTCGAGCCGGTGACGAGACCTACGCGGCCTTGAAGCGACGCAGTCTGGAAGCGCTTGGCGTAGTTCAGGCCGGCGCAATCGGGGCAGAGCGCGTCATAAAAATGATGCAGCCGGGTGAACTCCGCCTTGCAGACGTAGCAGCATCTCGGTTTCTTCAGTTCGCGCGGGGGTGTGACCGGCCCTTCCGGCTCTTCGCCTCGGAGTGCTGGAGAAGGCGCCACGAAGACCGAAGCCTCCCGGGTCACCCGAATCCCGGTCGACGCCCGCGTCCGCCGGTCGTCCGTTTCGTCGCGCTCCCGTCTGGCGCGCCGCAGCGTCTTCAAGAATCGCTTCTCCTGAAACGACTGCGGCCGCGACACCTGACCCGCAGCGATGAGGAGAGCCTGACGCATCTCGAGGGGCACATCGGCCAGCACACCGCGATCCGCGACGATTCTCTGAAGAAGCTCGGTGCAACGACGAACGGCGTCCAGATCGAGCGCTTGCGCCGCGTCGGTCGCGGGTTCGAGAACCGAAGAAATTGGATGGCGTCCGGTCATTGGCGGTCTCATTTTCCCTCGTCAGGGGTCAATGCGCTACTTTCCCCACAACACCTTCATATCCCTTGACTTTCCCTGGCCTTGCTAACCTCCCCCCCGAGGCGGCGTCAAACGATACGAATGAGCGGACTCGGGCAAACGCCCCCAGAAGCGGGGGTTGCCGACGACGAAGGGTTCAGAGCCCTCGTGACGACTCACGCCCGTTCCCTTCACCGACTGGCTTATCGAATGACCCGAAATGAACAGGACTCCGAAGACGTAGTGCAGGAAGCCCTCCTCAAGGCTTACCGCGGCCTCGACAAGTTCGAGAACCGGTCCGAGTTTTCGACCTGGCTCCACCGGATCACCACGAACTGCGCCTACGACCTCCTGAGAAAACGTCAGCGTCGAGCCGAGGATGACCTCCCCGAGACAGACGCCGAGTCTGGTGCTTTGACCACCAGCCTCATTTCCAGCATGCCAGGGCCCGATCGGACCGCTCACGCTTCCGACATCCGAAGACACGTCAACCAAAGCATGGAGCGGATGAGCGCCACCGAGCGTACCGCCTTCGTGCTTCGCCACTTTGAGGGTCACACCCTCGATCACATCGGCCAGACCCTCGGCATCTCCCTGGCCGCCACCAAGCAATGCGTCTTCCGTGCCGTTCGCAAAGTTCGTCAGGACCTTGAACCTCTGGTGCAAACCTCATGACCTCGACTCCATACCCTTCTCATCTAACCGACGACCAACTCGTCCTCCTCTACTACCGCGAGCCTCTAGAAGAGGCCGGCCTCGACGGTCATCTCGCCGCCTGCGCCGAATGTCTGGGCCGGTTTCAGACTCTGACCCGCGTCCTCCAGGTAGTCGCTCAGGACGACGTCCCCGAACCCGCGGGCGACTTCGAGGCGCGTTTGACCGCCCTTGTTCTGGCGGCGGCGCACAAGCCGACACGAGGCCGGCTCCTTCAGTTCCCCCTTCAGCTTTCGAAGACGGCTCGCTTTCTGGCCGCGGGTGCGGCCCTGGCGGCGTGCCTCCTCGTGGCCTTTTCCATCGGACGCCAGTTCGGGCGCGTGGAGGTACAGACACTTTCCGCCGCCCAGACTCAGGAACGTGTTCTTCTCACCGCCCTCGGTGAACATCTCGGACGGTCCCGGGTGACCCTCGTCGAACTCAAGTACCGCGAGGTCTCCGCGAACGACCTCAGGGCCCTGCAGGCCGCCGCCCTCAACCTGATGACGGCAAGCCGGCTGTTCCGCGCCGCCGCCGAGCGCGCGGGCGAGGGGCAAATCGCGGGCGTGATGGAGGAAACCGAACGCCTCCTGGTTCGTTTCGCGGCCTCGCCCGATGCCGAGGCGAAAAGCGCGCTCGACGGCCTCCGCCGGCGTGTCGACTCGACCGATCTTCTCTTCCGTCTCCAGGTGATGGAAGGGCAGGTTGAGAAACGCGAAAAGAACATCGTCCCTGCTTCCAAGAGTTCTCTTTGACACCCATGAATCCCTTGAGGTTCTCCTTGACCATGACTCCGACAAAGCCCCATCGCCTTCTCCCGCTCTCGGTCCTGGTGGCGACGCTCGCCCTCGCAACCCCCTCCCTCGCTCAGGAATCTGCGCCGTCACCGACACCCTCGCCGGCCTCATCACCGACGCCCACAGCACCCGCCGCTGAAGAGCGGGCGGTAGTGGTCGACGATCCCATCGCCGGCTTGAAGGCTGACCGCCGCGCCGCCGAGATCAAACGCGCCACTGCCGAAGCACACCGCGAAGCCGAAGAGGTGCTTCGTCATTCGGGGGCTGGCCGCGCCGCCATCGAACGCGAAGCCCGGCGAGCCGGGAAGAACGCGGCGGAAGCGGATAAGGCTCGCTCAAGGGCGCTGGCCGAGGCAGCGAAGAGCGCGGCCAGGGCGGATAACGCTCGCTCAAGGGTGTTGACCGAGGCAGGGAAGAACGCGGCGGAGGCGGATAACGCTGTCTCAAAGGCGTTGGCCGAGGCAGGGAAGAACGCGGCTGGGGCGGATAACGCCGTCTCAAAGGCGTTGGCCGAGGCAATGACTGCGGCCGCCCGCGCCACCGCGGAGGTTCGGGCCGGGCGCGAGGCCTACATCACGGAGGGGTCGATCATTTTCGCCGAACCGTCGCGGGCCGAGCGCGAGGCCGAGGTTCGCGAGGCGATTCTTGAAGCGCAGGAGGAGGAGAGGGAGAAAGAACGGGAAGCCCGGGATCGCGCGCGCGAAAAACAGCAGGAAGCGCAAGAGCGAGAGCGAGAGAAAGCGCAGGAACGCCGGGAAACCGAACGCGAGCGGCGCGAAGCCCAGCGCGAGAGACAGCGCGAGCAATCGGACAACATCGACGAGCTGTACGACCAGGCCATGGAGTCGATCGACGAAGAGGAGTGGAGCGACGCCCTCCGGCCGCTCAGCAGACTGATGACCCTGAACACCCGGGTGGACGCGGCGCTCTATTGGATGGGCTACGCGCAGGGCAAGATGAATCGCACCGCCGCCGCCCTCGCCTCTCTGGCCCGCCTGCAAAAGGAGTTTCCGGCGAGTCGCTGGGCCAAGGAGGGCAAGGCGCTTGAAATGGAGGTGCGCGGCAAGTCAGGCCAGGCGCCGCGGCCGGATCAGGAAGACGACCTCGACCTGAAGCTGATGGCCGTCTCGGCCCTCGCCCAGAGCGACCCGGAGGAGGCCATGCCCCTGCTCGCGAAGATCCTCGGCTCGCCCTCGTCTCCTCGAAAGGTCCGCGAACGGTCGCTTTTCGTGCTCGCGCAAATGGGCTCGGCGCAGGCTGGCAGCGCCATCGCGGAGGTGGCTCGCGGCAACGCTTCGCCCGAACTGCAGCGCAAGGCCATCCAGTATCTGGGCATCTTCGGCGGTCCGGGAAATCGCAAGATCCTGAGCGACGTCTACGTTGCGTCCACCGACAACACCATCCGCAAGCAGATCCTCAACTCGTTCATGGTCTCCGGCGACAAGGCCCGCGTCCTCAACGCGGCGAAGACCGAGAAAGATCCAGCACTGCGGGCCGACGCGGTTCGACTGCTCGGGGTGATGGGTGGAACCACGGAGTTGAGTCAGATGTACAGCGCCGCCGGCTCCTCCGATGAGAAGAAGGACATCCTGCACGCCCTCTTCATCGGAGGCGCTATTGAGCCGGTCGCCGCAGCCGCCAAGGGAGAGAAAGACAAGGAGGTCCGTCTGGTCGCGGTCCGGAACCTCGGCCTCATGGGCCGCAAGAGCCAGGATGTCCTCGGCGAGCTGTATCGGGTCGAGACCGACCATGAAGTGAAGAAGGAAGTCCTGAATGCCTTCTTCCTCCAGAACAACGCGACCCGGCTGGTGGAGGTCGCGAGAACCGAGAAAGACCCCTCACTCAAGAAGGATGCCGTGCACTGGCTCTCGCTGATGAACTCCAAGGAATCCCGCGCGTACATGATGGAACTGCTCAAGGACT
>JANLWV010000304.1:0-30749 GCA_031364765.1 Vicinamibacteria bacterium | reverse complement strand
TCAGCAATCGCCCGCACGAGCCGCACGGAACCCAGTTGCCCGCCAGCGCGCAGCCTCCCCTTGGGGGACTCGCGCAGGAGCGCATCGAGCCGCGCCCAGACGGCCTGGTGGCCCAAGGCCAGGCTTCGCGCTCGCTACCGTCCCGGTTGGCCACAGGCGATAGGTTCGTCATCCCGGCCAGGCCAGGGGCGATGTGCGAGTTGCCGCTGCGTACGTAGTTCTGTACATTGTCGGCATGGACACCTTGAACTACACGAATGTTCGCGCCGACCTCGCCCGGACCATGGATCGGGTCAACGACGACCGTACCCCGATCGTGATTACACGCCAGCGCGGCCGTTCCGCAGTCCTGATGGCCCTTGAGGACTACAACTCTCTAACCGAGACCATGCACCTCCTGCGGAGTCCGAGAAACGCCGCGCGCCTCGCCGAATCGATCGCTCAGGCGAACAAGGGGCGCAGCCGGAAGCGGGCTCTGATGCGGTGAAGCGAGAGATTCGTTTCACCGCTCACGCATGGGACGACTACGTGTTTTGGGCCGATACCGACCGAAAGATGCTGACCCGGATCAACCGCCTCATTGAGGCCGCGGTGCCTAAGCCATTCGCCGGAGTCGGCAAGCCCGAGCCGCTGCGGAATCAACTCAGCGGCTGCTGGTCACGACGCATCGATCAGGAACATCGCCTCGTCTATCGCATCGAGGCGGCTCAACTCGTCATTCTTCAATGCCGCTATCACTACGATGCTTGACGAGCGCGCCCAGACCGCGGATTTGCCCCCCGAGTCTCACGCAATGTCACGCCGATTTCGCCCGTCGCTGCTGTCCCCCGCTCTTCAGTTCGCACAGGTTCCTCGACCTTCAATGGTCAGCATCTCGCGATCGGCCGCTCCCGAAGTCCCGCTGGTGCGTTGTGCACCGCCGCTTGATTTTCCGTGCCGCGGAACACGAGCCGCGGATGCCCGGGGAGCTTGACCGCGAAAGCGCCGTGGGAACAGGGCTGCTAGGGCAGGTCGTCGAAGGTCGCGATCGTCCTGTAGCCGTGGCCCACCGGCCCGGGCGGAGTTCGTACCACAAGCGCAGTCGCGAGGCCGGCTGCCCGTGCTGCATCCAGTTCCCCTACGACATCCGACACGAAGAGCCCGCTGCTCGGCGGCTCGGCAAGGGCGGATGCGATGCGCCTGTAGCTCACAGCGTCGCCCTTCGGTCCGGTGGTCGTGTCGAAGTAGCCGGACAGGAACGGCGTCAGGTCGCCGTGGTCGCTGTGGGCGAAGAGCAGCTTCTGGGCGAGGACACTCCCTGAGGAGAAGATCGCCACCGAACGCCCGGCGGCGGTCCAGCGGGAAAGTGCGGGCGGCACATCGTCGTACACCTGCCCCCGCAGCCGGCCAAGGGCGTAACCCTCGGCCCAGATCCTTCCCTGCAGGGACTTGAGTGCCGTGAGCTTGCGGTCCTGGTCCATCAGCCAGCGCGCGTACGCGGCGGCGGAGGCCGGGGAGCTATCCCACGTGGGTGGAGTGTGACCTTCGGCCGCGTCCCGAGCGTGTGCGTCGCGCAGCGCCACGAGATCGCGCACGACCTCGGTTTCTGCCCCGTGCGCCTCGAGGAAGGCGAGCACGCGGGCCCGGGCGTCCGGGAAAAGTACCTGGAAGACTAAGTCGACGGGCGTCGTCGTCCCGTCGATGTCGAGCAGGATGAACGCTGGCGCTCCGGTCACGGCCGGGCGGGGACTTGCGTCGGACCGAGGCAGACGGGCTCGAAGCCCACGTCGACGCCACTCTCGGTGTAGCGCGGTGTCCAGCCGGCGGTGTCCTGAAACAGGCGGATGGCCCGGATCCGCCGCTCGGCGCATAGATCGAACCAGTGCCAGGTGCCCCGCGGGACACGGATCAGGTCGCCCGGACCCACCTCGATCGCGAAGACGTCGCCCAAGCGCGGGTGGATGAAGAAAACGCCGCGGCCCTCGAGGATAAAGCGCACCTCGTCCTCGTCGTGCCAGTGCTCGCTCCTGAACTTCGCGAGCATCGCCTCGAGGTTGGCCGTCTCGGGCCGGACGTCGATGACGTCGGCGGTCACGTAGCCGCCTTTGGCCTTGAGCCTCGCGATCTCCGGGTTGTACGCGGCCAGGACCTCGTCGGCCGAGGCCGTCCCGGCCAGAGGGTGCGCGGGCGTCCAGCGTTCGTGTTCGATGCCGTGCTCGGCCAGGAACACGACCACTTCTGTCGGCGCGTCGAGCGTTCGGTTCTGAAGAGGCAGCCTAACGTTCGCCATTCCGACCTCCCGCGGCCACAATGGCCGCTCTCGACTTCAGCCTCCCTTCGGACGCGTAGAGGCGCCCCTCCACTTCGAGCAGAAACTCCAGAACCTCGACGTGGCGCTGCGCCTCCTCGAGGTCGCGGCCCCAGGTGTAGAGGCCGTGGCCCCGCAGGAGCAGAGCGTGCGCCGCGGGGTTCAGCGCCAGGGTCACCTTCACGTCGCGGGCCATTCGCTCGTAGTCCTGGGTGTTCTCGATAATCGGCACCCACTCGCGATGCTCATGGGTCACAACTCCAGCGAGCCCCTTCAGCATCTCGTAGCCCTCGAGGGCGAGCCCACCCTCCACGCCCGCCGCTTCCGAAACGAGAGTGTTCCACACCGAGTGCGTATGCAGCACTGCACCCGCGCCCCGCTCCCCCACCACGGCCAGATGGACAACGGTCTCGGCCGAAGGACTGCCCTCGCCTTCAAGCAGAAGGCCCCTGCTGTCGACTTCCACGAAGTCCGAGGCGGTGAGGCGGCCCTTGTCCACGCCGCTGCGGCTGATTGCGAGGGCCAGCGGCTCTCGCCTTACCACCGCGCTGAAGTTGCCGGAGGTGCCGAGCGCCCAGCCCCGAGCGTGGAGCGCACGCCCCGCGGCGGCGAGAAGCGGAGCAATCTCGGACAGCGGGGCCATTGGGGGCGTTGAACTATTTCTTCATCTCATTCGCGAGAACCTGGATCCGTCCCGCCAGACCGCCGAAAAGCGCCCCGACGGTCGGCGAGTAGCCCTTGTATTTCTCGGGCAGCTTCCATTCGGCCGCCGCTTGTTCCGGCGTCTTGCCGGCCTTGAGCTCGGCCTGCATCCACGTCAGAAGATCCTGGTTGAACTCCGCGAATTCCTTCAGGTCCGCCCAGGTGGTCAGGGCCGGCGTGTGGCCGTTAATGATCATGTCCACGTCCTTGATGCCGTTGTGCGCTTTCAGGAGCGTTTCCGGCATCTCCAGCATGCTGCCGCCGTTCGCCGCGTCGATGAGCGGCACGGATTTGCCGGCGAAGATGTCGCCAGAGTGCACGACGCGGTGCGCCTTGAACACCACCCACGCGTCGCCGTTCGTGTGGCCTCGACCGAAGTAGTAGAGGTCGATTTGATCGGCGCCCTTGCCGATGGTCAGCTTGTCCTTGAAGGTCCTCTTGGCCAGGCCGGCGCCGTTGTTGTCCTTGAAGATCGGCATCTTCTCCATGTTGGTCTTGGTGTTCGCCTGCACGATCACGTCGACCGTCGCAGGAAAGTCCACGTTGCCGCTCACGTGATCGCCGTGCGTGTGCGTATTGATCAACGTGGTCACCGGCTTGGGTGTTAACTCCTTGATCTTGTCGAGGATCGGTTGGCCCCAGCCCGGGTTCTTGGCATCAACCACGGTGACGCCGTCGGCGGTGGCAAAAACCGCGGTGTTGCCGCCGCCGCCCCGCAGGACCCAGAGGTTGTCCTTGACGTTCTCGACGGCAATGACCTTCGGGGCATTCGCCGCGGGCGGCTGCGCCATCACTGCGGGCAGCGCCCCGGCCACGACCATCGAACCCAACACAATCGCTCGTCTCATGAGATCCCTCCAGGAAAGAAGACCCGTTGAATGTACCAGAACACACCCGCTCCCATCACGAACACCGACCCGGCAATTGCGAGCTTTTGAGCGGCCGCCTCATACCGCGACCGCAGCGCCGCGAGGGCGGAGGCGACAGCAACCACCACGAGCAGCTGACCGATTTCGACGCCGACGTTGAAAGAGAGCAGCGACCAGCCGAGTGAGCGCGCCGGCAGGTCCATCTCGCGCAGCACGTACGCGAAGCCGAACCCATGAATGAAGCCGAAGGCGAACGCGATCCAGGCACGTACGTCGCGGCCCCCACGCCTCAGGAGGTTGTCGGCGCCGACGTACACGATGCTGAGCGCGATCGCCGGCTCGATGATGATCGCGGGTGGCGTCACGAGGTTCAGCGCGGCCAGCGAAAGCGTGATGGTGTGCGCGACCGTGAACGCCGTCACGATGATGGCGAGCCGCCGGACGGAACCGCCGGGCAGCAGCAGCCCGACCAGAAACAGCAGGTGATCCGGCCCGATGAGGATGTGCTCAAAGCCAGCCGGCCCGAACCGGCGGACGACCGCGAATCGGCCCTGGGTAGAACCCGCGTAGTACACGAAACGGCTACGGCCCGAGTCGAGGATCGCCTGCGTGAGCGCGTCGCGCTCATACACGTTGAGGAACGTCTTGTGGTTCGGATCGTGCGGGAACAGGACCGCCTGCACCGAGACCGTGCCGGGCGCCGATTCAAGACGGTACCGGAAGGGCAGGCGGAGCGACTGACGGTCCGCGACGACCTCGGCCTCCAACCATTGCGGCGTGATCGCGCGTCCGTCGACCATGATGGAGAGCCGGCGGGCGAGCAGCTCCGCGATCGCCCGCGACTGCTGTGACGCGACGCCGGGATCGAGCAGCCGCTCCACCGGCTGGATGTTCAGATCGTGCCCGAGGTCGAAGACGTGGGCCACCAGCGCGCCCTCGAGCGCGTTCCCCGAGAGCCGCAGGTCCAGGTAGCTGAACGGCACCGGGTGAGCGAAGGCCGCGGCCGACGCAGAGAGCACGGCCATGAGCACAATGGTAAAGCGCAGGTTGCGCAAGGCGCGCCCTATCTCAGGGATGCTCGCAAGTGCTCGGCGACATTGGAGACGAACCGGTGCACCGAACTCTCCGCGATGCGGTGCCCAACCACCGCGTTCACCGCACTCCCGAGAACTCCGAGAGGCGGTTCGTAGACGCCCGAGAAATCGAGCTGGGTTTCAGTCGCCGTGAGCGGGTAGATCGCCAGTTCGGCCCTCATGAAGGGGAACAGATGCTGCATGTTCGCCGCCTCCCACTCCAGTTGGATCACCGTAGAAGGGCCGGCCGCGCCCGCGGCGGACGAATGCGCAATGTTCTTCACCGAGATCGAGATGTCCGCGCCCAGTTTGATCCCTCCGAGGTCGATGCTCAGTTCAGAGACGAGGGAGTTCGCCCGTGCCGCCGCTGTTTTCGTCGCGGCCTGGAACACGGCCAGGGGATGAGCGCTCAACGCATCGCGAACCTTCTCGAACGGGTGGTTCACATAGTCGAAGGTCCGGATCTTCTGGCCTCTATGCACGAATGTCGTCCCCCATCTTCATTCCAAGCCACGGCCGCCCATTGTAATGCTCGCAAGGATATCGGCCTTTCTTCTGGCAGAATCAATTCAAGCGGTGGGTCCGTTCATCTCCTCATGAATAATCAGGGCTAAACCAGGCGGGATTGGAAGCGAATGACTGCAGAGATTGAGAGCAAAGACGACATCGCCCTGGCCGAGAGGCTCCGGTCGGGGCTTGGGCATGTGCGCAAGGAACTTGCGCGCCGGATCGTCGGCCAGGAAGAGGCGCTCGATCAGGTCCTGCTCACTCTCCTGGTGGGTGGAAACAGCATTATCACCGGCGTGCCGGGGCTGGCGAAGACGCTCATCATCCATACGATGGCGCAGACCCTCGACCTGAAGTTCTCGAGGATTCAGTTCACACCGGACCTGATGCCGTCGGACATCACCGGGACCGACATCATTCAGGAAAACGCCGAAGGACGGCGATCGCTGGTTTTTGCGCCCGGCCCGGTTTTTGCGAATGTGGTTCTGGCCGACGAGATCAACCGGACGCCACCGAAGACGCAGGCGGCCATGCTCGAGGCGATGCAGGAGCGGCGGGTCACGGTCCAAGGCAAGACATTCCCGCTCGAGCCGCCGTTTTTCGTTTTCGCGACCCAGAACCCGATAGAACTCGAGGGCACGTATCCGCTCCCCGAGGCTCAACTGGATCGCTTCATGTTCGACATCGTGATCGACCACCTTCCCGAGGATCAGGAGATGGAGGTGATACGCCGGACCACCATTATCGACACCGTGACGTTCACGCCGGCAATTGGCGCCGCGGATATCGTCGAGTTTCAGAAACTCGTGAGGCGGGTTCCGGTGGCCGACGATGTCATCCGATACGCCGTCCGCCTTGGCCGAATGACGCGCCCGGGCGAGCCTTCGGCGCTCGATTTTGTGAAGAACTGGATCGAGTACGGCGCGTCGGTGCGCGCGGCACAGTACCTCGTGCTCGGCGGTAAGGCCCGCGCCTTGATGCTGGGCCACGCTCACGTTGGCTTCGACGATATTCGGGCTCTCGCGAAGCCGGTGCTCCGGCATCGGCTTCTCCGCACCTTCGCCGCCGAATCGGGCCGCATCTCCACGGATACGGTGGTTGATCGCGTTCTAGAGCGGCTTACCCCGCCTCCCTCCAACCTTCGCTGACTCGACCCATGGGAAGCCGCGCTCTCCTCGATCCAGCCGTTGTCCTGCAGGTGAAGGACCTGAGCTTTGTGGCGCGGAACGTGGTCGACGGGTTCGTGGCGGGCCAGCACAAGTCCCGTCATCGAGGCACGTCGGTCGACTTCGCCGAACACCGTCCCTACAGTGCGGGCGACGATATCCGGCGCATCGACTGGCGCTTGTTCGCGCGAACGGACCGGTACTTCGTCAAGCAGTTCGAGGCGGATTCCAATGCCAGCTTCCTGATAGCTCTCGACATCTCCCGCTCCATGCGCTTCGGCACAACCGGAATCACCAAGCTCGACTATGCCCGCGGCCTGGCCGCGTGCCTGGCCTACCTCGCGAGCTCTCAGAAAGACCGGGTCGGGCTGCTGACCTTTGATCGCGAGATCCGCGAATTCATCCCGCCCCGCGGCGGCCGCCTCGAGGCCATCCTGCGGGCATTGGGCGATATCCCGGAGGCTCTTGGCGCGGGCCCGCTGGCGCCGCCGCTCGGCAAGACGGCGGAGGCGGCGCGCCGCGCCGGCGTGGTTGTCCTTCTCTCAGATCTTTACGAGGAGCCCGAGACCGCGGTCGAGGCCATCCGCGCCCTTCAATATCGAGGCTCGGAGGTTGTGGTGCTTCACATTCTCGACCCCGCCGAGCGCGCGTTCCCCTTTGACGATGTCACGACGTTCGAGGACCTCGAGACCGGCGAGCGCGTGCCGGCCGATCCGGAGAAGATCAGGTCCGAATATCGAGGCCTGGTCGAGAAACACATCGAAGCGCTGAAGGAGAAACTGGGCCGCGACAGGATTCAGCACGTTCTGATGGAGACGTCCACACCTCTCGAGATCGCGTTGCGCCATTTCCTGAGGGACAGAGGCGGCAACACTCGTCCCTGATCCCCCAAGACCTCACGAACTCCTTGCCTTCCTTCCTCTCCCCCGCCTTTCTCGCCGGCTTCCTCGCCATAGCCATTCCCATCCTTGTCCATCTGAGGATGCGGGAGCGCCGAACCGCGCAGCCCTTTCCGTCACTGATGTTCGTGCGCCGGATTCCGCACAAATCTTTTCGCCGGCGGACGCTGCAGAATCTCCTCCTGTTCGCCGCGCGCGCCATCGCGGTGGTCCTTCTCTGCCTCGCCTTCGCCCGGCCGTTTTTCCCCGTGAATGCCTCAAGCAGCACCGCCCTGGCCGGGCCGGTGGGGCGAATCGTCGCCCTGGACGTATCGGCAAGCATGAGATACGAAGGAGTGTTCCCGCGGGCCCAGGCCCAGGCCGAGCAGGCGATCCGTGAACTGAAGCCGGCGGATGCCGTCGGCCTCCTTCTCTTCTCCGATCAGGCGCAGGGCGTCGTTCCGCCTTCAACGGATCACGCGAAGGCCCTCGCCGCTCTCCGGGAAGCGGCGCCCGGAGCGCGGGCCACAAGGTTCGCTCCCGCCCTTCGACTGGCGGGCGACTGGCTGAGCGCCTTGAAGGTGGATCGGCGCGAAGTTGTGCTGGTCACCGATGGGCAGACGCGGGCTCTTTTGGGCGTGAATGACGTCTCTCTGCCTCGAGGCGCCACCGTCGCCGTGCGTTTGGTGACCGCGACGAGACCGGACAACGCAGCCGTCGCCGACATCGTGGTTGAACAACTCAAGGAAGCGGACCGGCGCTTCGCCATTGTGACCGCCAGACTGATTCACCAAGGCTCCGGCGAAAGGGCGGTACGCGCCAGACTTGAGGTTGCGGGCCGAACGATTGAAGAGCGCACCGTTCTCCTCCCCACGAGCGGCGCTTCCAGCGTCACGTTCAATCGGGCGCCCCTGCCTTCCGGCGCGTCGAAGGGGCGCGTCCGCATCGAGGGCGACGGTCTCGCAATAGACGATACGTTCCACTTCGTCCTGGGGACGGGCGGCGACCTACGCGTGCTTCTGGTCGACGAGTCTCCGTTTGTGGCCCGGGCGCTTGAGATCGGCGATCAACCCTCGTTCGACATTCTTCGTCGATCGACTCTGACCGCGGCCGACATGAGCGGCCGGACTCTCATCGTCCTCGGCGACATGGGCTCTTCGGGGCTCACCGCTTCCGCTTCCTCGGCACTCGCTCGGTTTGTGCGCGAGGGCGGCGGCCTCCTTGCGACTACGCCGCTCGCCTTTGTCCGCGGTGAGGCGGCCCGCCTCCTGCCTCGGTCGTGGGGCGAGAACATCAGCCGCCTCGCCGATCGCGGGGCATCGCTGGGCTTCGTCGACCTCGAACACCCGGCCCTTGTTCCCTTCAAGCAAGCGCGCGGCTCCGATTTTTCGAGGGCCCGTTTCCTTCAGTACCGTCTGCTGAAGGCCGGGCCCGACCCGAAGGCCGACACTGTGAGAGTTCTGGCCAGGTTCGATGATGGCCGCGAAGCGCTGGTGGAAGCGGCCTTTGGCTCGGGCCGGGTCCTGGCGTTCACGTCGCCGCTCGATGGTGTGATGAGCGATCTGCCTGTGCAGCCCCTCTTCCTGCCTCTCATCCACGAACTTGCAAGGTACGCCTCCTCCCATAAGGAAGCGCCGGTGTATCACCGGGTAGGAGGCGTCGTCGATCTTGGCGGCATGGAAACGCCATCCGTCGCCAGCCCTTTCACGGCCTTTGTGTCGCCTTCGGGCCGGAAGGAAATACTGGCGGAGGGAGCGTCCGGCATCGAACTTCCGGACGTGGGTTTTTATGAAGCGGTCCGAGGGTCGGGGATGCGCAGCGTTTTTGCCGCAAATATCGACCCCTCCGAGTCCGATCTGACCGCGCTCGATCAGGCAGAACTTGAGGCCGCGGTCCGCCCCGGAGATCGTTTGCCGGACCCCGGCCTCGCAGTCACGCCCGCCGAGGAAGGCGTGCGGCAGTCGTGGTGGCGGGTGGCGCTCATGTCGCTCGGCCTGCTCATGGTCCTTGAGACGGTCTTCGCCAATACACGGGGACACAGGACGCCCTCCTGATAGATTCGGGGTCGCCTGCATGGTGATGTTCTCTCCCGGCGCACTCGACTGCGACCCGAGACTGGGTCACGCACTTCGGCGTGTGCGCGCGCGCTACTCCCTTCGGGTTCTGTTTCGCGGCCTCGCCATTCTGGCCGGCGGCGCCCTGTTGGGCGTGGCGTTGTCGGCTTACGGCCTGGACGCGTTTCGGTATTCACGCGGGGCGGTCCTCTCAATCAGAGCGCTGCTCTATGTCTGGATCGCGGTTCTGGTTGCGCGGTTCGTGGTCAGGCCCCTTTGGCGCTCTCGACGGCTGGCGTCGGACGCGGCCATGGCGAGATATATCGAGGAGCACGAACCCTCGCTGGACGCGGCCCTGCGCAGCGCCGTGGATGTAGGGGCGCAGGAAACGGGAGCGGAAGATCACAAGTCGGCCGCGCTGCAGGCCCAATTGGTGGACAACGTCGTGATGCGGCTCGAGGCGTTCGATCTGCCGCGTCAGGTCGACCGCCCCGAAATCAAACAGGCCGCGATCGCCCTCGGCGCCGCGGTGGCAGCGGGCGTGGCGTTTTTCTTCCTGGCGCCCGCTTTCATCCAGGCCGCCTTCCCCTATCTCTTGGATCCGTTTTCACACTCAGGCCGGAGAGCCACGCCCTACGCCGTCTCGGTCAGCCCCGGCAATGACACCATCGCGCGCGGAAGCGACCAGGAGATCACCGCCCAACTGACCGGATTCGACGCAAGCGCCGAGCTGGTGAGCAGGCAAGGCGACGGCGCCTGGACCAGGTCGCCCATGATCCGGGACGAGGCCGCAGAGGGGATCACCCAAAGGTTCATGATGCTGGCGGTCCAGAACGCGACCGACTACTTCGTCGAATCTTCGGGAACCAGGTCCGACGTCTTCCGGCTGGAAGTGGTCGATCGGCCCTACGTCAGGAAGATCGATCTTGAATACCGCCTGCCGGCGTATGCGCGCACGGACCCGCAGCGAGTCGAAGGTACGGGGGACATCACGTCCCTCGTCGGAACCACCGTCCTTTTCTCCATCACGCCCACCATCCCAGTCACGGCCGGCCGACTGGTTGTGCAGGGCCACGAATCGAATCCCATTGCGCTCGACGTGGCCCAGGGCGGTGTCGCTCTCTCCGGCCAGATGCGGGTGACCACTGACGGCTTCTACAAGATCGAACTGCAGGGCGCAGACGGCGTCTTCGTCTCGGCCTCGCCCGACTATGTCATCGAGGCGGTTCCGGATCTCCCGCCTCGCCTTGCCTTCGACCGGCCGGGCCGCGACACCCAGGCCACGTCGATTGAAGAGGTCTTCACCCAGGTCACGGCCGAGGACGATTTCGGCATCGCGAAGATGGATCTCGTCTATTCGGTAAACGGGGGCGCCGAGACGGTGGCCTCCCTCCATGACGCGCCGGTTCTGAAGGACGTGATCGCGGGTCATACTTTTTTTCTCGAGGAGATGTCCCTTAAGCCCGGGGACTTCATCTCTTATTATGCGCGCGCCACGGACGTGGGCTCTCCCTCGCGCCAGGCAACCACCGACATCTACTTCCTCGAGGCACGACCGTACCGTCGGGATTTCCGGCAGGCCGAGGAATCGGGCGGTGGGGCCGGCGGGGCTGGCGGAAACGATCCGGGATCCCTGTCGCGGCAACAGCGTCAGGTCATCGCGGCCACATTCCGCCTCGTGCGCGAACAGACCTCTCAGTCGCGTGACTCCAAGAGCGTCGCTCAGGATGCCCAAACCGTCGGTCTCATCCAGGGAAGGTTGCGAACCCAGGTCGAAGGCCTCGTGACCCGAATGTTGTCCCGCGGCGCCTTGCCCGATGGCTCGCCTATGCACGGAACCGCCGATGAGTTACGACAGGCTATCGAGAAGATGACCCTGGCCGAAACCGAGTTGAAGGCGCCTCGCCCGAAGGCGGCGCTGCCTATGGAGCAGGCGGCTCTTGCGAATCTGCAGCGAGCCGAGGCGTCCTTCCGCGACGTGCAGGTTTCCTTCGGCGGTGGCGGAGGAGGAGGCCAATCGAACGCCTCCGCGGAGGAGCTGGCCGACCTCTACGAGCTTGATCTCGACAAACTGCGGAACCAGTATGAGACGCTTCAGAGTGGCGCTCAGGAACAGCGGGACGAGCAGGTCGATGAGGCCCTCTCCCGGCTCCAGGAACTGGCGCGCCGGCAGGAGCAGGAGAACGAACGCTCACGGCAACGCGGCGCGCGCGCCCCAAACCAGGCCGGGGGCGGAGGAGGGGCGTCTCAAAGGCAACTGGCTGACGAGGCCGAAGAACTGGGCCGCCGGCTCGAGCGTTTGACTCGGGAAAACGCGTCCTCTGCCCTGGAGGAGTCGGCGCGGCGGCTGCGCGAGGCGGCGGCGGCGATGCGGAAGCGGGCGAGTACTTCGCGCGGTCAGTCATCCGGCGCGCCAAAGGACGGCGAGACGCCACTCGATCGGCTGCGTGAGGCGCGACGCCTTCTCGACTCCGACCGATCGACTCGGCTGGACCGGGATCTTTCAGAGTTCGCAGAGAAGGCCAAAGCGCTGAAGCGCGGCCAGGAAAACATCGCCGGCGAGATGCGCGAATTGGCGAGTGGCGTCGGTGCGGAGGACGCGCCCTCCCCTGCGCCCGGGATATCTAAAGCGGATCGCGTCAAGGAACGAAAGGACGCCCTCGCTGCAGGCGTGGCCGAGCTCGAATCCAGGCTCGACCGGGTGGCCCGCGAGGCGCGCCGCGAACAGAAAGAGACGTCGCGGAAGCTTCAGGAAGCCGCAAACGGCATTCGCGAAACCAAGTTGAAGGAAAAGATCCGCTACACCAAGGGCCTCGTGGACAGGGCCAATAGCGGGGCGGCAGAGCCCTTCGAGGCGGACATCGCGCAGTCGATCGACGCCATGGGAGAGCAGATTCGCGAGGCAGGAAAAGCCCTCGGCACTGCGCCCGAAAAGAAAAGAGCCGCCGCACTCGATCGCGCCCGTGAGCTTGCGCGAGCCCTCGACTCGATTGGCGAGCGTCTTCGCGCCAAGGGGCCTTCCCCGTCACCTGAAGGCCAGGGAACCTCGCCGGAAGGGTCGTCGCCGAGCACGCAGGATGCTCGCGAGAACCAGGCGAACGGAGGTCGACCCGGCGGTGTGGGTGGCGGTTCCAGGGGACGCCTCGGCGCCGAGGAGATCCGACAATTCCGGCGTGAGCTCACCGAACGGGCCGGGGATGCCGAGGCCTTCCGGCGGGCCCTTGAGGAAAGTGGCCTCTCGGCGTCCCAGGCTGCCGCCTTCGCTGAACGCCTCCAGGGTCTTGCCTCGGATCGAAACTTCAAGGATCCCCTTGGACTCGCCGAGCTCACCGGGCAGGTTGCGGACGACATCAAAATGCTCGAGTACGTGCTTCGCCGCGAGGTCGATGGGGAGCGTCCGACGCTGCAATTGTCCGGATCCGAGGAACTGCCGCCCGGGTATCGAGCGATGGTCGAGGAGTATTACCGCACGCTAGGCCGCAAGCCAAAGAAGTAGCAGGGTGCTGCCGGACTCAGTACGCCATCAGGTCGTCGATCCAGATCTTGCCCGCGCTGCCGAAAGGCATGGCTCCGTGGTCGATCACGAAGACGATGTGTGCGATCCTGCTCGGGTCGAACCCGCCATCCGACTTCTTGTTGATGCTCCGAAGCGATGCGAACGGGATGTTGTACAAGGTCCAGGCCGGCGATGTTCGGACCGATGCGAACCACGCCTCCGTGCCCTCGTCGGCTGAGTCCGGGTTCAGGTCCCGGATTTGAAACCACATCCGGTATTCGCCATCCGCCTTGAGCCAGAACGAGATCCCCCGGCTCTGAGAGAGATCGCGGGGCGTGCGGTCGACGAGCGCACACCATACCGGCGGTCTCGGCGTCTGGTTCAGATGAAACGAGAGCACCGCCGCTCCCCCGCCGCCTCGCCCGCCCGACGGGTCGAGAAACGGCGCGTCCACCGCGGAGCCTGGATCATGTTCGGCCGCGAAGGGCGTCTGCTTCTCGAATCGATCGATCTCGGTTTTGCCCTCTACGTAGGGCTCCGAAGACGTGAGCGCGGCGGCCACCCGGCTTTGTTCGGCTTCCGCGGTGAGAATGGAGATGGGATTCGAGAGAACCCACGGCGTCTTCTCCCCAGCCGTGTACGCCTCCACGCGAAACACTCCCGGACTCGTCACCGGAAAATCGAGGCCCCCCTTGGCGGCCAACACCTCTTTTCCGGATTCGATCAATCGAACCGTGGTCCCTTCGGGCATCGGACCTCCCACTCGAAGGGTAGTGCCCGGGGCGAAGCGCACGGTCGACCCGGGACCGAAGGACTCGCCGCTTTCGGTCTGCGCGACGAAGGAGAAGCCCAAGGGGTCGGCCAGAGACGGGATGGCCACGACACTCTCCCCCGCACACAGCGCCTTCGAAATCGCAGATCGGGCAGCGCCGGGGTTTGGAGGCAGGGCTTCGCCCAGTTGAACCACGGTTCGGACGAGACCGAAGAGCGCTTCATAGGAAGGTGCTGGAATGCTGGTGGTTCGCGTCACCGGGATCCGGCCATGCGCGTCGGTTCCGCCGACGGCCGGGGCAAAGCGGCGGCCGAGCACGCGATCCCACATCGCCCGTTCGCCGTTGAAGGCGCCGAGCGTCCGGCTGAGAGCAAAGGCCGGATTCACCGGATAAGTCCAGGCCACGACCGACAATGAGAGCGGAGAGGCCTCACGCCAGGCGGTGTCTCCGTTCACCACCTCAACGCCCCAGCTTCCGGGTTCCTCTTCTCGAGTGAACCGAGTTTCGCCTCGGGGGGAGGTGGGGTGGGCCACAAAGGCGCAGCCTCCGAGATGACGGATATCGTCGAGCACTTCTCGAAGGGTGCCCGAGAAGCGGAAGGTTGGAGGCCTGATTCCGATGGCCAGAATGTGACCGGCTTCCGTCGAGACCTCCGAACCAAGGATCACCACCGGATCGCCCGGCTTCCGCTCCAGGCTGGCGAAGGCCTCCGGATCCACTTGATTGTGGTCCGTAATGACGATGAAGTCGGCCTTCGCGCGGATGGCCGCGGCGACGACGTGCGCGGGTGTTCCCCGCCCATCGGAGAGGCTGGTGTGGACGTGCACGACTCCGGAGGCCCGGTAGCGCGGGCCGCGGGCGGCGTCCGGGGACGGCTCAAGCGCGGCTGGTGCGGCCAGGAAGGCGCGAAGCCAGATCAGGCCGCCGGTCGCGATGACGACCCGGAGGGACCAGCGGCCCAGGCGGCGCCAGCCGGTATCAGTGCGATCGACGCGGCTCACGCAGACTTGAACAGGCCCCTCAACTCGTCGGCCTTGTCCGTCTTCTCCCACGTGAAGTCGGGTTCGTTGCGGCCGAAATGGCCGAAGGCTGCGGTCTGACGGTAGATCGGCCGGCGCAGATCCAGCTGCTCGATGAGGCCTTTGGGGGTCAGTTTGAAAATCTGGCGAACCGCGTCAACGAGTTTCAACTCATCCACTTTGCCTGTTCCCTGCGTGTCGCACATGACCGAGACGGGCTCGGCCACGCCGATGGCGTAGGCCACCTGAACCAGGCAGCGCTCGGCCAGCCCGGCCGCGACTATGTTCTTCGCGATGTGACGCGCCATGTAGCACGCCGAACGGTCGACCTTGGTTGGATCCTTGCCCGAGAAGGCGCCGCCGCCGTGAGGAGCCGCACCTCCGTAGGTGTCGACGATGATCTTGCGGCCGGTCAGGCCACAGTCGCCCTGGGGCCCGCCCACCACAAAGCGGCCGGTGGGATTGATGTGGAATTTGGTCTTGTCGTCGATTAGGTTCGTGGGCAGAGACGGCCGGATGATCTTGGCCAGGACGTCCTCACGAAGGGCCTCCGTCTTGACCCGGTCGTCATGCTGGGTCGAGACGACCACCGCGTCGATCCGCTTCACTTTGCCGCCGTCGTACTCGACCGTGACCTGGCTCTTGCCGTCGGGACGGAGGTAGTCGATCTCGCCCTTGCGGCGCGCCTGGGAGAGGCGGCGGGTGAGGCGATGCGCCATCTGGATGGGCAGAGGCATGAGTTCTTCGGTTTCGGTGCAGGCAAAACCGAACATGAGTCCCTGGTCCCCGGCGCCGCCGCTGTCGACACCCATGGCGATATCCGGCGACTGTTTGTCGATCGAATTTATGACCGCGCAGGTTTTGTGGTCGAAGCCGAACTTGGCGCGGGTGTAGCCCACGTCCTCAATGGTCGCGCGCACGATGGACGGAAGGTCGGCGTAGGCATTTGTCGTGATCTCGCCGGCAATGAACGCGAGCCCCGTGGTCACCATGGTCTCGCAGGCGACGCGGCTCAAGGGATCCTGGGCGAGCAGCGCGTCGAGGACCGCGTCCGAAATCTGGTCGGCGATCTTGTCGGGATGGCCCTCGGTGACGGATTCGGACGTAAACAGGTGGCGGTGGGTGTTCATTAAGCCTCTTCGATCAATTCGTTTAGCCGGATGGACGGGTGGAGTCTTGCCCGCCGAGGCTGCGAATCTTACCCCCTTGATTGAGGGCAACCGAAACCCTCGCCCTCCTCAGGCGCGCGGGTGGTACTTGTCGAATACCTGACGAAGCCGTTCCCGGGTGACGTGGGTGTAGATCTCCGTGGTTGAGATATCGTCATGGCCGAGCATGGCCTGCAACGCCCGGAGGTCGGCGCCGTTCTCCAGAAGGTGCGTGGCGAAAGAATGTCGGAGAACATGCGGGGACAACATCTGGGCTACCGAGGCGCTCCGCGCGTGCTTTCGCACAATCAGCCAGAGCCCCATCCGCGACAGGCCGACGCCTGCGTGGTTCAAGAACAGCTCCCGGGAACGCTTTTTTTTGAGCAGGCGGGGGCGGCCCTCCTTTTCGTAGCGCAGGATCGCGGCGAGCGCGCTCGAGCCAATCGGCACGAGGCGCTCTTTCCGGCCCTTCCCGAAAATCCGCAGAAGGCCGACATCGGCATCGATGTTCTCGGTCATGAGGTGCGTCACTTCGGAGGCGCGGAGGCCGCTCGCGTACATGGTCTCGAGAATCGCCTTGTCGCGGAGCCCAAGCGCAGTCGAAGGATCCGGTGATTGAAGTAATGCCTCCACCTGAGCGCGGTTCAGGAAGCGTGGCAGCGGCTTGAAGGGTCGAGGCGACCTGACGTTCTCCATGGGATCGTCGGTCAACTTCTCCTCTCGAACCAGAAACCGGAAGAAGCCCCGAATGGCGTGGATGGCGCGTCCGGCCGATCGGGCGGAGAGACCGAGCGCCCTCAAGGCCGCCAGAAAACCAGCAACTTCGCGAGGTTTGATGCTTTCGATGGTCTGTTCGCGGGACTGCGCCCAGGCGGTGAGCTTTCGCAGATCCGACCGATAGGCTGCGATGGTGTTTGGCGAAAGACCGCGCTCGGCCCGAAGGTGGCTCAGATAGTCCGTCACCCGGACATCTTCGATGTTCGGCGGCGGCGAAGGCCCGGTTCGAGGCGTCATCGCGCGAAACGCTGCCGAACCATGTCCGCGACCCGCGTGGCTTCGGGAACGCGAAGCAGCACGGCGAGCCCGAGGTACGTGAAGGCTCCAAGCGCCACCGGACAAAGCGCCCCCCACACTTTGGCGGCGAGTCCAGGTGCGCCCGGCCCGACGGCCGAGATGGAGATCAGGACCGCCAAAGACATTCCGAGGGCCGCGGCCAGGAGTGAACCGATGAACCGCAGATCGATCCGTTTCAGCAGCGACTCGGGGCCTCGGTACATGAAAAGCAGCAAACCGCCGTTGGCCAGGTTCCCGAGGGCCATGCCCAGACTCGCGGCCTCGAATCCCATCGAGCCGAAAAGCAGGCCGAGGGTCAGGAGATTGGCCCCCACCGCGACCAGGCTGGCGGTGAGGGGGACCCGGGGCCGCTTGATTGCATAGAAGTAGGGCACGAAGACCTTGGTTGCGGCATAGGCGACGAGGCCAGTGGACATCCAGGCAAGTGCTTTTGCCACCGCGGCGGTGTCCGTCTCGGTGAAGGCCCCGTGCTCAAAGATCAACCTGACGATCGGCCGCCCCGCGCAAATGAGCCCCAGCGCGGAAGGTAGAGTCAGAAAGACCAGAAGCCGAAGGGCCTGGGCGATCTGCGCGTGCACGTGAACGTCCGCGGCGCTGTCCGCCGCGATCAGCCTTGACAGCCTCGATCCCGCAATCGTGCCCACCGCTACACCAAACAGCCCCATGGGCAGGTACAAAATCCGGAAGGCATAATTCAGCCAGGCCACCGCGGACGGCTGGGTCGACGCGTAGTTGCTGCTTATGAAAATGTTGATCTGAACCGCGGCCAGGGCGATCGTCGCCGGCGCCATGGTGGCCAGGATGTCGCGCAGGAGCGGGTCCTTGAAGCTGAAGTCCGGCCGGAAGTGAAAGCCCTCACGGGTGAGCCCGGGCCATTGGATCAGAAGCTGGGCGGCGCTACCGAGCAGCGCTCCAAAAGCCCAGCCGTAGACCACCTGATCCTTCGGCAGTCCCCCCGCGTAGAGGACCGCCGCCACGCCGATGTTGACGATGTTGAACAGGGCGGGGGCGAGCGACGGCAGCGTGAATCGGTCGCGCGCGTTCAGCATCCCCATGGCGACGGCGGCGAACGAGACGAACGGAAGGATCGGCATCATGATCCGAGTCAGCCGGGTGGCGAGTTCGCTCTTTCCTTCAAACGCCGCGAAACCAGAAGCCAGGCCGTGGACGACCAGGGGGGCCAGCAGGATTCCGAGGCCGCAGAGGACGGTCAGAATCAGGGCGAGCAGGGTCAGGAGCCGTCGCGCCAGGGCAAAGCCGCGATCGGCACTTTCGGCGTCAGCCCGGGAGTATGCGGGTATGAATGCCGCGGAGAGCGCTCCCTCGGCGAAGAGATCGCGCAGCAGATTGGGAATGCGAAACGCGATGACGAAGGCCTCGGCCTGAGCCGAGGCTCCAAGGGTGAGGGCGAACAGCTGCTCGCGCACGAGACCCAGGAGCCGGGAGACGAGTGTGGCAAGCGAAAGCATCGCGGTCCGGGCGCTGAAGTCGGAACGCACAGGAGGCTCGTGCTCCGGCGGAGTTTCAGGTAGACTCACCGGCTCACAAGGTCGAAACGGCGGGAGTTTGCCCGCACAAACACAGGGTTTACGGTCAGAAGAGGTTTTTTAGCGTGGCGAATCACGACTCCGCACTTAGGCAGATGCGACGATCGCGCAAGAAGCGCGCGATCAATCGCGCCAACACCGCTCAGCTCAAGACCCAGGTCAAGAAGCTGCGCTCCGCCATGGAGAAAGGCGACGCGACGGCCGCGAAGGCGCTGGCCGCACCCACGTTCTCCGAACTCGACCGCGCGGCCAAGAAGGGCGCCATACATCGCAACGCCGCGAATCGCACCAAGTCGCGTCTCGCGCGTCGTCTGAACACGGTCAGCGCGTAGGACGTCCACCCCCCGTTTCCGCGCAGCCAAAGCTCGCGGGGACGCGGGTTCTCGGGAACCCGAGCGAATCAGGCGCGTCCCTCACCCGCGATCGAGACGACGGCGTGGGTCAAGACCGGAACCGCCGGCGCGCTGAGCTTCAGGCGACGGTCGGCCTCGGCGAAGATCGAAAGCGCCCGCCCGATCTGCGGCTCGGACCAGCTCCGGGCTGCACGGTCCATGTCCGTCACCTTGAACGGCGGGATGCCCAGCTTCGTCCCCGCTTCGGAGCTTGAAACACCCGACCTACGCAGCGTGCGGAACGTGGCCAGCCTTCGAATCGTCCCGTGCAGAGTCGCGAGCACTCGCAGACCCGCTTCTCCCTGCCTCAGGGCATCATCCAGATAACCAAGACTCCTGCGCTTGTTTTTCTCCAGCACGGCGTCGGAGAGAAGGTACAGTGGTGGGCTGGACGTCACCGCCACGAGGCCATCGGCGTTCCGGCCTGTCCCACCCTGGTAGAGGAGGATCTTCTCGAACTCGCTGACGATGCGCCCGAGAGAAGGACCGCTCTGGTCGACGGTCTCGCGGAGGACTTCATCGGAAACTCCCAGGCCCAGGGCCTTCGCTTCGGCGGCCGCCGCCATGGTGAGGGACTTCCCCTTCAGGTATTCCGCGTCAATCAGTTCCGCCACCTTGCTGATCTTCTTCCACATTCCGAACCGCCGGTCCGCCTTGCGCACCACCAGGATGAGCGAAGACGACGGATCGAGATCCGGAATTTCGATGACGGCAGGCGCGACTTTGGCCCGTGCTTTCCCTGAGCTCGCCTTCTCCGGGAGTTCCGCCGGACCGTCGGAATCATCTTTATCGGCGGCTTCGTCATCCTCGTCCTTGCCGCCTCCACGAAGTTTCTCGGCGCGTCGAACCACAACTACCGTCTTCTCGGAGAAAAGGGACCGCGAGAGCGCGGCCGAGAAGACCTCCGCGAACAACGACTCGTCACCCCAGATCCGAACGATCTCGGATGGCTCCGCATGCCGGGCTTTGAGGACGCTTTCGAGCGCCCGGTCCGCGCGCAGTGAGTCCTGGCCGAAAATGAGGACGATCGGAGAGGGAGGCTTGGCCACGCTCTTAGTCTACCGGGGGGGCTCGGGCTTGATGGAGTTTGACCCTCGGCGGATCAGCCGACCCGCGAGAGGCCAAAGCGCCTCTTCCACTGGTCACTCCGGGCGTACTCTTTGAGGCTGTGGTCTTGAGGCGCCGCTTTCCACCACGAGTCGGCGATATCGCGCGCTCGAAGAAGAAGGTCCCGGTCGCGGACGGGGTCCCCGGCTTGAAACAGGCCCCGGCCCGACTGCCGCGTTCCGAAGAACTCGCCCGGTCCGCGGATCTCTAGATCCTTCTCCGCCAGAAAAAAACCGTCTTCGCTCGCCACGATGGCGTCGATTCTCTCCTTGGCCTGATCGTTCGGGTAACCCCGGGTCACCAGGAGGCACTCGGATAGGTGCCTGCCTCTCCCCACCCGGCCGCGAAGCTGGTGAAGCTGGGCGATGCCGAAGCGTTCGGCCTGCTCGATCACCATTAATGCGGCGTTCGGCACGTCGACCCCGACCTCGATGACCGTGGTGCTGACGAGGACCTGGGTTTCGCCGCGGACGAAGGACTCCATCACCGCACCCTTCTCCTCCCGGGGAAGCCGGCCGTGAAGGGCCGCGACGCGCGCTCCGGGCAGCCAGTTCGCCCACTCCTGAGTCAGTTGCGTCACCGCTCGAACGTCTGCCAGCTTCTCCGATTCCTCGATGAGGGGGCAGACCACATAGACCTGAAGCCCTTCTGCGAGGTGGCGTTTCGCCGTCTCCACGATCCGGGCGCGCTGCGAGTCGAAGCGGTGAGAGGTTCGGATCGGCATCCGGCCCGGCGGCTTCTCGTCGAGGACTGAAGTATCGAGATCGCCGTGGAACGAAAGCGCCAGGGTGCGCGGGATCGGCGTTGCCGTCATCACCAGGGCGTGCACGCCTTCGCCCTTCCGCCGAAGCTCATCGCGCTGAATGACTCCGAAGCGATGTTGTTCGTCGACGATGGCGAGAGCCAGCGACTTGAAGACCACGTCCGGCTCGAAGAGAGCGTGGGTTCCGACGGTAATCTGGGCCTCGCCCGAGGCGATGGCAAGAAGCGCCTCCTTCCTCTCCTTTGAACGGAGCCGGCCCGACAGACGGGTCACCCGCAGACCGATCGGCGCGAGCACGCGGCTCAAAGTGAGGAAATGCTGGTCGGCAAGAACTTCAGTTGGCGCCACCAGCACCGCCTGTTTTCCGTTCGCCACGGGCAGCAGCATGGCGAGTGTTGCCACGATCGTTTTTCCCGATCCCACGTCTCCCTGGAGCAAACGACTCATCTCATGACCCGACTCGAGATCGGTAGCGATCTCCTTCAAGACTCGTTTCTGGGCCCCGGTCAGGGGGAACGGAAGGACGCGCTTCGCGGCTGTCCGGGCCGCCTGATTCGGGCGGAGGACGACCCCCGGCCGGCGGTCGAGGCGTTTAGCGGCCAAGCCCACGGCGAAGAGGAAGAACTCCTCGAGGATCAGCCGGAGATGGCCGCGCGAGCGAGCATGGTTGAGATCGGCGAGATCGTCGTCAGCCTTAGGATCGTGAACGGCAGTGAGCGACTCCCTCAGGCCAACCACGCCGAGTTCCGCACGCAGTTCCGAGGGCAGCGGGTCTGGATCGGCAAAGTTCCCGGGAAGCGCCCGGACTAGGTTGGTGAGAATCCGCCGCCAGACCTTCGGCAGGAGTGTCGCCCGCTTCTCATAGACCGGAACCACACGGCCCATATGGATCGCGTCGTCGAGACCTTGGGCCGGCGAACTTTCGCCCTCACCCTGGGCCTCGACCCCATCCTCGCCAAGGATCTCGGAATCGGGAGAATGGAGGGCAAGACCACCGCCGAAGCGATCCCACTCCGGTGCGCCGTGCAGGACGACGCTGCGGCCGACCTTGAACGAGTCGCGCAGGTACGGTTGCCCGAAGAAGACACATTTGATCCGGCCGGAGGAGTCTTCGACGATGGCCTCGAAGATAGGCATCCGGCGCGCCCGTCTCAGACTGACCGCCACAATAAGGCCACAGACCGTCGTCCGAATGCCCGCCTTCAAGGTCTCGATGGGGGCGAGATTCGAGCGATCCTCGTACCGCCTCGGGAGGACGAGCAGGAGATCCTGGACGGTCTTGATCCCCTCCGCTTCGAGGGCTCGAGCCCTTTCCGGTCCGATGCCCCGGACGAACTGGACGCGCGTCTCCGGTCGAAGGGCCGGCCCCGCCGTCATCCCGGTCTTTCTAGACTCGCCCAAGCCTCTCAGTACTCGATCGTCGCGAGGGCCTGGAGGGGTCGAATCCGTTTCGCGGAGTACGGAAGGCGAAAGGGCGCGCGGATGTCGAAGCCGCTCGGTCGCGAGGCGTCCACCGTGGCTCTCGCCACGATGTCGCTCACCATGGAGGGTGAAAGGGAGACCGGTCCCACCTGCGCGCTCAGGACCTCGAACTGACCGAAGCCTCTGTCGCTCTTGAAGTCGGCCACGATCTCAACCGCCATTTCGCCTCCGAGAAGACTGAGGAACGACCCGACGCCCGAGGCCTTCTCCTTGAGCTCCGCGAGCTCGGAGAGATTCGCGAGGCCCCGCAGTTCCAGGCGGCCATCGCGCAAGACGATGCGGACATCCCGCAGCCCTCGGGGCACCTTCTCGGCCATCGCGAACCGGACGTAGGAATTGAGCTCCGACTCCAACACGCTGACCACAGATCGTTTCACCTTGGGATCCCGGTCGAATCTCTCAAGCAGCTCGAGCTTCTTCCCGAACGCATCGGACAACTCGCGACTCAAGCCGCTTTTCGGCGCGGCAGGATTCGATCCGCTCATCTGGGCGAGCAGAGTCACGAGGAGGAGGGTGGCGGGTGCGGTCATGAAGCGATCGCCTTCAGGAACGAATCGCCGCGAAGTTTCTCTTTGAGCCCGAAGTTCTCGGCAAGGGTGGCGGCGATGTCCGAAAACGAGGCACGGTCTCCGAGGGCGCCGGCGCGCACCTTCTTCCCGGCAGCGATGAGAGGAACGAACTCGCGGGTGTGATCGGTCGACTCGTCGGATGGATCGCAGCCGTGATCGCCGGTGAGAATCAGCAGATCGTCCTCGCGCAGCGCAGCCATCAGAGCGGGGATCCGGGCATCCAGGCGCTCGAGATTCCGAGCAAAGCCCGAGACGTCGTTTCGATGCCCGTAAAGCGTGTCGAAGTCCACCAGGTTCGCAAAAACGAGTCCCGCCGGCCAGCGACCAAGAGCCGCGATGGTTTGATTGACGCCATCGTCGTCGGAGACGGTGTGAACCGCCTCCTGGATGCCGCGTCCGGTGAAAATGTCTTCGATCTTCCCCACCCCGTAGACCGGCAGCGCGGCGGCGGCCAGATGGTCGAGCAGCATCTCGCCGGAAGGCGGCACCGGGAAATCACGCCGGTTGGGTGTGCGCTTGTAGGTGGCCCGTGAGACGCCCACAAAAGGGCGAGCGATCACCCGGCACACTCCGAACTCCGGGCCGCAGGCCAGCCGGTAAGCGATGCGGCAATAGCGGTAAAGCTCATCGGGAGCAACGACCTCTTCGTGGGCCGCGATTTGAAACACGCTGTCCCCGGAGGTGTAGACGATGAGCGCGCCGGTGTGGACGTGCTCTTCCCCCAGTTCCTTGAGGATCTCCGTTCCGGACGCGGCCTTGTTTCCGAGCACAGCTCGTCCGGTTTCCTTCGAGAACCGTTCGATCAACGAGGCGGGAAAGCCCTCGGGGTACAGCGTAAACGCCGTCTCCGTGACCAGTCCCATCATCTCCCAGTGACCGGTGGCCGTGTCTTTGCCCGCGCTCTTCTCGGCCAGGCGGCCGAAGCCCGCTCGAGGAGCCGCTTCGCGTGCGGTCGAGCAAGTGGGGGGCAGGTTCCCGAGCCCTAAAGCGGCGAGATTTGGAATTTTGGCGTGGCCGAGGCTCAGGACGTGCCCGAGGGTGTCGGCGTGGGCGTCACCGAACAGATCCGCGTCCGGGGCGGCCCCCACACCCAAACCGTCGCAGACGATGACCACCGCGCGCTGGTACGGCCCCATCAGCCTGAGGTCCGCCGCGACGTATCCTGAACCAGCTCCTGTTTTTCGGTCGGTTCACGTCGCAGCCAGTCCCCCACACGATCGATCGCCCCGTCTTTTTCGGCGAACCATTCCACCTCGAACTGATGCCGGAAATAAGTCATCTGACGCTTCGCGTACTGCATAGTCGAAGTGACAATAGCACGCTGAAGTTCGTCGTCTCCTCGAGAGTTGAGGGCGCCATCGGCCAGGCGCGCGACCACTTCGCGGTATCCGATGGCGCTCAAGGCGCGAGGTATCCGGCCCCCCTCGGGCACGCCGGAAAGGGCGCGGCGCGTTTCATCGATGAGCCCGTCCGAGAGCATGCGACTCACCCGCGCCACCACGCGCTTTCGCAAATCATCCCGGCTGGGATGGAGGCCAATCACGATCGCCGGGCCGGAAAACGCCGGGCGTCTCTCCTTCTGGACCTGCGAGAACGGACGGCCGAGGGTGAAGTAGACCTCCAGCGCGCGCACGATCCGGACCTGGTCCGAGCGCTCCGTCTTGGCCGCGTAGTCAGGATCCACAAGCGCGAGCCATCGATGGAGTCTGGCCGGGCCGTGCCTCTGCGCCAGCGTCTCCAGCCGGTTTCGAACCCCGGACACGGCACTTCCCTGATCGAAGAGGCCCTTCAACAGAGCCGTCAGATACAGGCCCGTTCCACCGACGACGATCGGTAACCGGTCGCGACCGACGATGTCTTTGATCGAGGCGGCGGCACGCCGCGCGAAAACCGCTGCGTTCATCTCCTCGCGGATGTCGAGGATGTCGATGAGGTGGTGAGGGACCCGGGCGCGCTCGGCCAGGGTTGGCTTCCCGCTGCCGACATCGAGGTCGCGGTACACCTGCACGCTGTCGCAGGAAACAATCTCGCCCTTGAACCGAAGGGCCGCCTCCGCCGCCAGTTCCGACTTCCCACTCGCGGTGGGCCCCACGATCGCCACGAGACGCGCGGAATTCAGCCTTGAAGCCAAAGACGGAGCCCCGCAAAGATCACCAGCAGAAGGACCACAATCCCGAGACCCCGGATCTGGGTGTCCGGCAGGCGGCTCACTAGTGTCCTGTCTCGTAAATAGGCATTACGCGCGAGCGTCGAGGCGCCCGGAGCGCAAGGCGCCGAGGAGGCCGCATATTGAACATATGCAACGAGCGCGAAGCTTCCCCTTGGGGAAGCGCAAGCCTGGCCTTGGGCCACGAGCAACGCAGCGATCCGGGATGCATCGGCGCTCCCGTGTGATGGTTATTTACGAGACAGGACACTAGTGACCTAGGCCTCGGTCAGCATGCGCTTGGGTCGCAGCGCCGTCAGGATGTTCGCTTCGTGGTCGGCGCCAATGGTCTTTCGGACGGCGAAGAGCATCGCGTACAGGACCTCGTTCAGAGCGTTCGTCAGCTGAAGTGACCGGTCGCCTTCGCGAAGCGTGGCCACGGCCATGAGAAGCGGAGGCGGGTCGAGGATTCCACCCTTGGTCACCTGACACGCCGAGAGGAGGCCGGAAACCGAGTGGAGGTCACTGACCGCGCCCTGCAGCGTCGCATCGGCCTCCGGTCCGATCTCCCGGAGCAGGTAGCGATAGATGTAGGTGTACATCGAGTTGTAGGCCGAGAGGGCTGACTCGGACACGTCGCGGCCAGCCGTTTCGCCGGCGGTCCGGATCTTGCGCCCGCGCACACGCACGAAGCCGGCGCAGAAGAGGGAATACATCGTTTTCTGCGTCTCGCCGTCACCGATCTCACTTTCGCGACAGATCTCCGCCACGGATCGAACTCCGTCGACCATGGCGAGGATGTGCCTCTCGTAGGGCTCCAGGCCGGTGTCGTTCACATCCTTGATGCACTCCAGGATGAGTCCGGGGTCCGGGTATCGACCCTTCAGCGCTCCGTCGGGGTCGACCCGTCGCAGGCCTTCGAGAGCGAGGATCAGCGGGTCAAACGAGACCGTGACCTTTTCCGTCTGGGGCAAAGTCGTCGACTCGAAGACAAACTCTCCGGCGGCCCATTCGAAGAGGCTGAATATGATCTCGCGCACCTGGGCCTCGACGCCGTCCCAGAGATCCTGCGGGCCCATCGCCCCCATTTCGATGAGGACCTTGCCCTGGCGTCTTCCGTGGGAGATCTGCTTCAGAGAAAGCTCGTACTCCTCAACCCTGATCTTCCCCAGACGCAGGAGGGTTTCGCCGAGCCGGTCGTTCGGAGAATTGCTGGTCGCGAAAACCACCCGGCCGTTGTGGAAGTAGATGGCCTTCCTGGTGCCTTCGGACTCGACGGACAAGATCCCGGTTGACGCGCTGCGCCGCAACTGAATCAACAGCTCAGGCAGGGGCAAGGCGGAGAGGTTGCCCTTCAGACCTTGGGCCGTAATAAAGGGGACCAGGCGACGAGGGACGACGTCGGTGAGCGTCTTCATGTATTCGTCTTAAGGTGGAGTCTAAGTGGGACTCCGAGAGATCGGGAGAACTTAGTCCCGCATCCCCGAGGGCGCCGCCTTGGCGAGTTCAATACCCGAGTAATAGTGCTTGAGCACCTCGACGTACGTGGATCCGGCCTGAGCCATCCCGAAAGCTCCCACCTGGCACAGCCCCACGCCGTGCCCCCAACCCTTTCCGGTGATCACGAAGTGGCGAATCGACCCGTCCGGGGCAAGTTCACGGTCGATCACGAAGAGATTCTCCCGGACGCCCAGGGCGAACCGGACCTCCAGACCCTTGAGCACAATGTCACGCTCCGATCCTTGGACCGCGAGTTCAATCACCCGCCCGGACACCCCGGTTCTGCGCACCTGGAGGTCGAGGACGCTTCCCGGATCGCCGTACCGCCTGAGGGATTTCGCGATCTGGGCCGGGGTCAGCCGCTCCTCCCATCGGTAGAAGCGGGACGAGCGATCCGCCGCCGGGCCCATCCGGCTCTGCTCGGCCACCAGGAAGGCGAGACGCCCGTCGCTCAAGATGAACCGCACCTTGTCGCCTTGAGTGAGCGCCAGCTCGGAGGCGGCGACTGGAGTTCCGGAGAGATCGCGGAAGAGCCGAAGGCGATCCGAAACGTGAACGGTCTGAACGACGTCGTCAACGCGGAACCTGAACTCTCCCTCCGATCCGCCGGCGAACTCGGCCCGATCGAGCGAAGGAGGCCCCATGCGCAGCGCCGACCGGGCCAGGATGCCGATCGCCGTGGTTCGGGTCACTCGATCGCCTGGAGCGAGGTTTCCGCTGGCCGAAGGAGTGAGAACATCCTCCTGAATGAGAATCGCGGCGGCCCGTGCTTCCTCAGGGCTCGCAAATTCTCCCTGATCCTCCGACTGACGCAGGAACTCGGCATCACGAGCCGAGAGCAGGCGGTCGGCACGCTCACTCCAGCAAAGGGCCGTGGAGACGTAGATGAAGAAGGCGCCCCGGCGTCCGAGGTCGCGGCCCGCCTCCGCCGGGCAGCCCTTGCGCCCGAGCGAACGCAGCAGCCTCTTTGTCCAGGCCTCGGCTTCCTCGGAGCGCAGGCTTTCAGCGAGCCAGGCGGCGTTCTCAGACGAGCCTCCCAACACCTCGAGCGCTATCAGCAAGGCGACGTCGCGATTGATGCCCGGTTCGACGCCAAGCTCCTCGATCCTTCCGTTCGACCGGATGACGGCGAGGCGATCGCGCTCCGCAATACATTCGACACCTTTAAGGTAAGACTGGGTCTGGGACGGGAAAATGTTTGACCCGTCCTCGGTATGACCTCCGCAGGTCGAGGTGTAGAGCGCGTTGATCAGCTCGCCGCGGTCATAGGCCGCTATTCCCGCCGTTTCGAGAACCGCTTGATCCGAAAGCGGGTGCTCGGTGCTGAACCCCCGGTACACCTGACAGGCGGGTGTCGCGCAGATGTCGTAGCCGCGATCCTTGTATTGTCCCATGTTCCGCAGGGCATACGTGCGAGCGGCCACCGCCTGCGCCTTCAGCGCTTCGAGCTGGGGGAACTGGCCAGGCGACAGCTCGTTCGGAACGACGCCACGCAGGTAGTCTTCGAGATTGAGAACGTTGACGGCGGTGACGCCGCTCGTGCCGGCACGAATCTCAACGTAGCCGCGAACCGGCGAGGCGCCGATCGACAACCGCTCGTCGGGGTTTACCGCCTGAAGAATCACGAAAGGCGCCGTCTCGCCCGTCTCGACGATGCGAACAATCCCGGCGCCCGCTCCGGTCAGGACGTCCGGGCTCACGAAAGCGCCGGGAAAACCACCGGCCCCGATCTGACGCGAAAGCGCGGCCGCGTCCTCCCGCGCCGCGAAGCTCCCGACCTTGACCTGATAGGTTCGAGTGGTTTCGTTCCAGACCGGCTCAGCGGCGAGCCCGGTCGCATCCGCCACCCTTAAGGCCGCCTCTTGCCCCTGGCCGAGATCGGAAACGCTCGCCACCTGGACGCGGAAGCGCACCGCCGAGCCCGCTGTCGCATTGGCGAGTTCAAACGTCAGACGCTGTGCGGTCGTCATGGTCTGACCCAGAAGGACCTGCATTCCCGAATCAGCGCCGCCGATTGCGACACGAGCAGCGTCCACCACGAAACCGATTCGGATGACGGGGGGAGCAAGGGATGAGGTGATGTCCGGCGTCGCGGGAAGGGCGGCTGCCGGTGGCGACGGCGACGCGGCTGGCCCTGCCGCCGGTCTCGGCATGGCCCGGGCCACCGGCACCGCGGGACCTTTGGGTTTCGCTTTCGGAGCTCCGCTCCGACAGGCCGGCGTAGCAAGCCAGATCGCTGCGGCGGCGATCCCCAGGAAAGATCGCGGGTTCATTCGGCTGCTAGTAGACAAAGGTGACGCGCATGGTCACGCTGCCCGCCGGATAGTCATCCGGCAACGGGAGCAGGTCGCTTCCCTGAAGGGCATTCGAGGCGGCCCGGTCGAGTGCGGTCATTCCCGAAGAGGAAAGCAGGGTGATCCTGGTGATTTTGCCCCCCCGTTCGACCGTGAACTCGATCCCCACCTGTCCGCGAACCCCCAGTCGCGCGGGCTCCGGAATGATCCAGTTTCGGTAGACCTCGCTCTTGAAGTGATTTATCCACCGGGTAAAGTCCGCTCCTTCGGGGTCGAAGAAAAGCGGCCCCATCTGATACCCGGGAACCTCCATCTGCGACATCTCGCGCCTCTCGCGCATGGCCTTCTCGACGCTCCTTGTGCTGGCGCTCAGCAGACCTCCCGAAGGGCCGGCGGCGCGAGAGTCACCGGAGGGAGGCGCCTGCAGGGCGCCTCCTCGAGGCAAAGGAAGGCCGCTTCGCTCCGCGTCCTCACCACGGCTCCGACCCGCGCGACGCTCGGACTCGGGAATCGCTTCCTCAGGCCGGGCCTCCGCCTGGGCGACCTTGGTCCCGCGTCGCCCGATGTCCCGGTCTCGTTCGAGACGGAGTTCCGCGGCGCGTTTCTCGGAGGCCTCGCCGATGCTGATCCTCGCCGACTTCTCCGGTGGTTTCGGCGTGGCGACCGGGCGCGGCGGGGGCGGGGGCTCGGGCTTCGGGGCGATCGGACGAGCCAGTTCCTTCGGCAGGAAGAAGACGCGTCGTTCCGCCTGTTTTTGGGCCTCGACCGCTTTCGGCTCGCGGGGCTCGATCAGAAAGAGAATGGCCAGCATGCAGACGTGGGCCAGCACGGAACCGAGCGCTTCGGTCTCCCGGCGAGGCGACTCGATGCGGGGTATCGGTCGCCGCGGGTCCTCGGTGTTCTCCGTGACCTCATCGACTTCGCTGAAATTGAATATCGCCACAGGCTCAACGTCGATGTTCTCAGGCGAGACTGTTCGGACCCATGCCGCTCATCCTGTCGAGGATCTCTTTCGCGATCCTCAAGACCGCGACACCATCGGCGCCCGAGACAATGGGCGTGCTTCTCTCCACGATCGCGGTGACGAACGCGTGCGCCTGTCGAAGCAGGGGTTCACCCTCGGGATCCCCCGGTCCCGATCCGACCGTCTCCATCCGGATCTGGGGGGCGCCGGTCTCCCCGATAACCAGCCTGGCGATCTGGGCCTGGCGGGCCAGGAAATCACAGGAGACGTAAATCCCGGAGCCAAACACCCGGAATTTCCGGACCTTCTCGGCCGATACGCGGCTGGCGGTCAGATTGGCGATGAGGCCCGACTCGAACCGGATGCGCACGTTCGCGATATCCACCCGGTCGGTCAGGACCGGGACGCCCACCGCGTCGATCTGGACGGGCTTCGACTTGTCGAGGGCGACCAGCAGGTCCAGATCATGGATCATGAGGTCGAGGATGACGTCGATGTCGAGACTCCGGTTGGGAAATGGGGAGAGCCGGTGAACCTCCACAAATCGCGGCGTCCCGATCTTCCGGAGCGCTTGAGACGCCGGATTGAATCGTTCGACATGGCCGACCTGCAGCGTGACGCGATGTTGCTCGGCGAGGGCCACCAGCCGCTCCGCGTCTTCAAGAGTTGAGGTGATGGGCTTCTCGATCAGAACGTGACGAGAGGCCTCGATCAGTTTCGAAGCGACCTCGGCATGGACCACGGTAGGGACCGCTACCACCGCGGCGTCGACGCTCGCGCTGAACTCCCCCAGGTTTAAGGCGACTGCGGCGCCCCAGGATTCCCCCACCGCTTTTCCTTTCGCCTTATCGATATCGAAGACCGAAGTGAGCTTCACGTTTTGAAGGCCGGCGAGAACCCTCGCGTGCTGTGATCCCAGGGCCCCTGTCCCCACCACGC
>JANLWV010000303.1:0-4946 GCA_031364765.1 Vicinamibacteria bacterium | reverse complement strand
GGCGTGCACGGCTACGGGCAGGACCAGATGCTGATCTACATGCGCGAAGAAGGGATCAAGTACCGTCCCGACATCGTCATTCTGGGTTTCCTTCCCGACGACATGGAGCGGAACGTCCTCTCCTTCCGCGACTACGCCAAGCCGCACTTTGCCGTGAGGCGCGGCCGGCTTGAGCTCCAGACCGGGCCCGTGCCCAGACCCGAAGAGACCCTCTCCGCGGAGAAGTGGCGCTCGAAGTTTAGCGATCTTCTGACCATGATGAAGTCACGCTACGAATGGCGATCCGGAAAAACCTCGGCCATCACGCGGGAGCTCACACTGACTATCCTCGACGATCTGAAGGCCACGATCGAATCCGTAGGCGCGCGACCCGTTTTCGCCTACCTTCCGGCGTACGGTGAGATTCCCCGTCTCGACACCGGCCTGACCTCGCGGGAACGTTTCTTCTTCTCCTACTGTCGCGAGCGGGGCATGGAGTGCCTGTACCTCCAGCCCTTCTTCCGCGCGAAGGCGAAGGAGGGAATCAAGTTCAAGACGGAGGGTCACTGGGGCCCCCTCGAGCACCGCACCGCGGCCGAGGGCATCGGGAGTCACCATGTCGAAAAGGGCTTGGTCCCAGCGCGCTGACTCCGAGCCCGAACTACGGAATCCGGCCCAGGGCGACGTCGAGCGCGGTTTTCAGGCCGAGGCTCACCACCAGGAGGGTCACACCCATCGCGGCAATCCGTCCCCACCTGGCTTCGATCCTCGCGACCAGGCCCCCAAGACCCACGGCCACCGGCACCATGACGTAGTAATGGTGCTTGAGCAGAAAGTTGAAAAAGAGGTCGGCTCCGCTCACCAGGAACAGGATTCCTGCCCACGAAATAAGGACGCGTCGATCCCAAGAACGCGGCAGAAACAGCAGACCGAGGGCGCCTAAAAGGGGGATGAGCATCGAGCCGTAGCTGTAAGACAGTTTCCCGGGCTCGAGCGACAAGCGCGACAGAATGGGCGTCGCTTCCGAACCGGCGTCCCCAAGACCAACGCCCCCCATGATCTTCGGAACGGACTGGCTGAGGAAGGGCAGGGCCCAGTGGATGTAGTACAGGACGAAGGCGAAGGCGCAGGCTGCGACCAGCATCGTGAAGAGTGACCGGGCTCTCGGCATGTTTGTTCCGGCGGAGGCCGCGATCAAAAGAACGAGAACCGCCCCGGTGAATAGCAGTGCCGCGGTGTAGGAGAGGAAGCAGAAGGTGAACAGCGCGACCGTCGCGGACCATGTTCGAAAGCGACCGAGGTCATCCACCTTGAACAGGAGCCAGGGGATGGCGAGGCTCGAACTCCACACTCCCAGGATGGTCATGAGGTGGCCGAGGCCCAGCAACTGGAAGCCGGGAACCAGACCCGCGAAGAGAACCGCAGTGAAAGCGGCGGCTCGCGGGCCCGACACCCGGGCGGCCACGATCGAGGCGACCAGAACCAGGGACGCAAACAACGTGGCGAGGAAAACCTTCTCCGACAGGTAGAACCAGGGACGCGGAAGTGCGGCGAGAGGCGACACCAGGGTTTGATACATGGCGGGATGCGGCATCACTATCCGCCCCCATTGCGCCTGCTCGCTCAACATGCTGCCGGGAAACGGGAGGTAATAAATGAGGAACCGGCCCTTCCAGATCTCCTCGGCGATCGATGAGTGAAACACGAAATGACCGCCGCGGTAGTACGGGAACGCGGTGGCGCTGAGCCAGGCCACCCAACCGGAGACCGCGGCGCCGATGGCCACCGGGCTCGGCAGGAGACGCTCCCCGTTGTCGAGAACGGTGACCATGCCCTTGACGACGGCGGCCAGAAGCGCGGCGACCGCCACGATGGCAAGAAACGAAAAGGCGAAGGGAATGGCCGCCAACGGATCCTCGGCCAAGGCGGTCGCCGAGGCGAAAAGAAGCAGGGCAGACGCCGTTTTGCCCACGCGAGCGGAAAGGCCGGCGGAACCGAAGGCGATCATGGCCAGAAGAGCGGTGGCGATCACCGCCGTCACGATGCGTAGCGAGGGCAGCGCCGATCCACGTTCTATGGTGACGCGGTCGACGCGGAGCGCATCGGAGCCCCCGGGAATCGCGAGCAGGAGGCCTGACTTCCAGCCGAACGGCGCCGGGACCGACATCGCACCCTCGGTCCACTCGGCTTCCTGCAGCGAAATCACCAGCTCGTGAGCTCCCGCGCGCAGGACCGCGACATCTCTCGGAGCGCCGTCCTGGGCCGCGGAAACGCCAACCTTCCACGAAGCGCCTCCACCGAAGTCGGAGAGGTCGAGTTGCGCTCCACGCGGCGCCCGCCTCGACTTCAGGCCGCCGTTGCCCTCAAACGACCCGAAGCCCTGGGCTACCGCCACCTCGCGACCGGAGCCCAAATCAATCTCGATCCGGGGCTCGGCGCGATAGGCAAGAGTCACCAGAAGGACGCCCATCACGACGAGGGTCGCGACGTGCGCATCCCGAAGTCGGCCCAGGCCGGCCAGAAACGCTCTCGTGGAAGCGGCGACGATCTCGGTGAAGCCTCGCGTCGCGCGCGGCATGAGACGGACCATGATGGCGATCAGAAAGGTGGCCAGGAGAACCGGCCCGGACCACACGGCTGCCCACGGTCGCGCGACGGCGTAGAGCGCCGCGACCATCACCACCGCACAAAGCGAGACGCGTTCGGCAGCCTTCGGAGCGACACCCGCCCGTCCCAGGACGAATGCGATCAGGAGGGCGCCGATGGCGGATCCGAGGGGGGCGCCCAAAGGCGGCCGGCGAAGACCGCGCGAGGTGGGCACGAGACGGGCCTCCTCCACGCGGACGCCCAGTTTCCGGGCATCTCCCGCCCCCGGCTCAAACGTGTCGGACTGAAGTTCGACCACAAGATCCGAGCGCCACCACCCAGAGGTCACAACGTCGAGCGACACCACCTCAGCCCCAGCACCGGGCCGGCTCGTCACCGATCGGCCACCTGCGGCGACCGTAACCCTCGGCCCTTCGGTCCCCGGCGGCCGCCAGCCCGACAGAAGGAGTTCGATTCTGACCGGAGCACCGGGACCCGGATCGGGAAACACCACCGCACTCCGAGCTCCGCTCCAGCGGAGGCCGTTCTCCGCCGGAAAGAAGCCGCGAAACGTGGCGTGCGAGATCAGTGAATCCGCGGCGGCCAGGGTCATTTGACCGGACGTCTGAAAGGCCACGCTGACCAGAAGCAGCGCGACCACGACGAGCCGCGCGTTCATGGAGTGGTCCCGGGTCCTTTCAAACTTCGGGGCTCGCGTCGAAGACGGAACCACATGCGAACGAGAGAGACGAGGGTGCGCGGGACATCGCTCGGTCGGACGGTAGAGCGTCCGGCGGTGCGGGGGTAGTGCCTCACTCCCCGCTGCACATAGCGAAAGCCGTCGCGATGGATGCGCGCCACCAGTTCGGTGTCGATGAAGAAGTCGGCAGAGTCGAGACGAAGAGAGCGGATGAGATCGCCTTTGAAGAGCTTGAACGAACAGTTCAGATCTCGAACCGACATGCCGAACGCCCGGGACGAGAGCCGATTGAAGCCGCCCGAAACAAACCTGCGGAGCCACGTGTCCTGACGATCGAGGCGGTATCCGAGAACCACTTCGTGGTCCTTCATGAGAGGCAAAAGATCCTTGAGTTCGCCGAGATCGAACTGGTTGTCGGAGTCCGTGTAGAAGACGAGGTCGCCCCGGGAGGCGCGAAAACCGTCGCGCAGGGAAACGCCGTAGCCGAAATTGACGGGATGCTCAATAATCCGGAGGGTCGGCCCCATCTCTTGGGAGAGCCCGGCCAGAATCCTGGCCGTGCCATCGCGACTACCATCGTTCACGACCACGATCTCATGGGTCGTCGTGATCGCAGCCGCGGCGGCGACAGCCTCCCGCACCGCGCGCTCGATGTTGCCTTCCTCGTTATACGCGGGAAGGACGATCGAAAGGGCCGGCGCGCCCTCGGATTTTTTCGGCATTCCCTGCCTCGCTCCTTCAGCAGGGGGAGGAGTTTACTTGACGGTCCCTCTACGTCGTGGCGAACCGCCTCCCGGGTCGGGTGTCCGAGCCTTGGGCGAGGAGTGCTATGACCTTGCGAACGTAGGCTTGGGTTTGCCGGTAAGGCGGAATGCCTCCGTGACGGGCGACCGCCCCTTCCCCTGCATTGTAGGCGGCGATCGACAGGGAGACACTCCCGTCGTATCGCGTGAGAAGCAGTTTGAGATAGCGCGTCCCGGCCAGGATGTTTTCGCGAGCATCGAAACAATCGACCACCCCGAATCTGCGGGCGGTGCCCGGCATGAGTTGCATCAGGCCGCAGGCTCCCCTTGAGGAGACCGCCCGGTGATCGAACTCGGATTCGGTCTGGATGATGGCCCGGATCAGTTCGTGGCTGACCCCGTGTTCTCGCGACGCCGCGTTGATGTAGGGGTCGAAGGTCGGAGTCGGTTTCGAGGAGTTCAAATTGCCGCCTGGCCGAGGGGCCTTCGCGCGGAATTCGGCGACGGCCAGCGTGATCGGAGTTCGAGACACTCCGGCCTCTGCAGTAAGGACGAGGAAGACGCCGGACAGCACGATGGCCAGGGCGGACGGCCGGGAGTGGACAAAATCCGGCCGGAGGGTTCGAAGGTGCATCCTGGAATGGGAGCAAGGAGCAAGCCAGAACCCCTCTCTCCAAGCCGTTCTTTGAGAAGCTCGGGCCAGTCCATGCCATTTAAACATAAGGGTCTTAAACAGTTATGTGAAGCAGGGGCGGTGCTGGCGCGATTTCCTTAGCCGAATCCTGAGGGGACCATTGTGGCGAACTGCCCACACCCCTGGGCGCCGGACGCGAAGTGAGTCTACAAACGGCTCCTCGGCGCTCCCGAGTCGTCAATTAGGGGCGAGGGGACGACCCGTCGAGACCGCGTCGTGTGGAGAGGCCCGGCCTCCGCAGTAC
>JANLWV010000458.1:0-2181 GCA_031364765.1 Vicinamibacteria bacterium | reverse complement strand
GCGGGCTTTCTCTCGTGTCCGAGGCGTTGAAGGCGCGGCCTCGCGTCACTTTGACGCCAATGAGGTCGAAGAAGTTCTCGCTCACGATGTGTCTCAAAGCCATCGTCTGCTTGCCGATGGGCGGTATCGGCTCACCGACGGCGGCGAAAGGAGACTGGCCCGCCCCGGTCAAAGGCGGAGTATCGGCGATCGCGGCCCCGGATACGCCCCGGAAGGTTACGGGCGCGCTCCAGGAGTCTCGCGTAGAACTGCGCCAGCGCTTCACTGCGATCCGGATAGCGTCCCGAAGGGGGCTGAACTCCCGCGATGAGAATGCCGTCCGAACGAAACCGTGGGTCGACGTTCTGTATTCGCATGAAACTCGCAACCAGAAGCCCGGCGGCGGCCAGCAACACGAAGGAAACCGCCACCTCGGCGATCAGCAAGGCGGATCGCGTGCGACTCTGCCTCCGCCCCGAGGAGGTGTCGCGACTGCTCTCTTTGAGGGCGTCGGTGAGATCGGGCTTCGCCATCTGCCAGGCCGGCAGCAAGCCGAGAAGCAGACCGGTGAGGAGGGACACGCCGAGAGAAAACAGGAGGACGGCCGGATCGAGCGACACCTCCTCGACCCGCGGAATCCGATCCCCCACCCACTGCTTCACCAGGCCCAGGCTGAGCTGGGCAAAGCCCACGCCGGCGGCGCCTCCCACGAGGGCCAGGACGATGTTTTCCGCCACCATTTCCGTCATGACATGACGGCGGCCCGCGCCCAGGGCGTAGCGTATGGCGATCTGCTTCCGCCGCGCGGCGTAACGCGCCAGAGAGAGATTCGCCACATTGGCGCCGGCGATGAGCAAAAGACAGGCGACGGCGGCGAAGAGCAGGAGGTAGGTTGCGCGTTGGTCTCCGACCAGGGCGTCGAGGAGAGAATTCACGTCAGCGCTCGCCTTGACGTCGGCGTTGGTCGGGTGGGAGAGCGAATAGGCCTGGGCGATGGTGGCCATCTGCGCCGTCGCGGCGGCCAGGGTCGCGCCGGGTTTCAGTCGCGCCAGGACGTTGAAGAAGAAACCTCCGCCATCGATCTGTTGACGCACCAGATAGGACACCTCCTGGGGGCGCGGCGTCCAAAGGGCCACTTGATTCATGGGGAACCGGCTGGCCGCTTGGGGCATCACCCCGATGACGGTGTGCGGACGCCCGTCGAGATTGATGGGTTGACCGATGATGTCGGACCGAGCGCCGAACCTCCGCTGCCACAGGCCACGACTCAGCACGACCACGTCGGCGCCCCCGGGCCGGTCCTCGTCGGCCACGAACCCACGCCCCACCTCCGGAGCCAGTCCAAGCAGGGGCAGATAGTCGTGCGCCGCCTGCATGCCCTGCACCTGCTCAGGCTCGCCGCCGCTCGCGGTCAGCGTGAACGCGGTAAATGCCGCATAGGACAAGGCGGTGAAGACCGTCTGGCGATCGCGGACGGCCTCGAAACGCGGGAAAGAAAATCCGGCCCCGACGATTCCCTGTTCGGGCAGGGACGATCTGAGCTGCACCAGCGACCCGGGATCGGCGTAGGGCAGGCCGCGCAGAAAGACCGCGCGTACGATACTGAAGATCGTGGTCGTCGACCCGATGCCCAGGGCGAGAGCGAGCGCCGCGACGGCCAGGAAGCCCGGGGAACGGAGCAGTTGACGAACAGCCTGGTTCCAAAGGCGCATGGTCTTCTCCTCGGTGGAAAGGGCGGGCACAACTGCGCACCCGGCCGATTAGGCAAGCAAGGGACGCGCCACGGCAAACGTAGCCGCAAACGGGTCAGGGCGCACCAGGTTGGTCGATTTCGTAAGACCACTGTGCGGTTTCGGAACGCGTCGCGGCTGGGTCGGCGACGATGGCGCCGGCTGACCTGCTACCGGCTAGAGGTCGCGGGCGATCGTGATGTGAAATCCGTCCGGGTCGTCGAGGGAAAAGCTGCGTTCGCCCCACGCGGGGTGGTCCGCCGGTTCCTCCGTCAGCGAGAACCCGGCCGCCTTCACACGGGCCGCGATGGCGTCGAGATCCTGGGAGGTGTCGCACCAGATGCGGAATCCCTCCCCCTTCTTGCGCTCCTTGCCCAGCTTCCAATCGTCCTGAGAGATACCCAGTTCGCAGCCGCCGGCCTTCAACATGACGCCGCGAAGAACGTCGCCGTCGGTCCACCGCTCCCCCACG
>JANLWV010000429.1:0-1985 GCA_031364765.1 Vicinamibacteria bacterium | reverse complement strand
TTCAAGACCGTGGATCTCCTGCCGGGCGATGCTCAGATCGACGTCTCGATCGGACCCGGGACGCCTTCAACAGAGGGACCACTGACCACCCCGGATATCCAGTCCTGGAGCTTCAAGACCCCGGCGCCGCTCAGGATCGTGAAGGCAGAGTCTGGACATCTGGCTGCGCCTGGAATGCAGTGGTTTTCGATCGAGTTCAACAATCCGTTGGACGAAGACTGGGCGACCCTCGCCAGCGCGGTCACGATCACACCAGGCATCCCAGACCTGACGATCAGCCCCTGGAAGAATCGCTTGGTCCTTGACGGATCTACTGCGGCCAACACTACCTACCGCGTGTCCATCTCAACCAGACTCCGCGATGAGTTTGGTCAGACCCTCGGCCAGGATGAGGTCCATGCCTTCAATCTCGGGCCTGCGACGCCGGGCCTCTTCGGGCCTCAGGACGTTGTGGTCATCGATCCCGCGAGCCACCGTCCGAGTCTTGACGTGTTCACGATCAATCATGCCGCGCTCAAGGTGCGGCTTTACGCAGCGACTCCCGCGGACCTGCCGGCGTTTTGGACTTATGGGCGCAAGGCCTTGAACCGCGTGAGCGGCTCGGTTACTTCGCTCCCGCCGGGTCGTTTGGTTTTCGATGGCGTTGTGAGGACGTCCGGGGTGAGAGAAAAGCTCGTCGAGACACGCGTGGACCTGACACCCGCACTACAGGGTCGAAAGACTGGACATGTGATTGCCGTGATCGAGAACGCCGCGCCGCAAGGGAACACCGAGCGTCTGCTGGCTTGGGCACAGGTCACCAACCTGGCCGTGGACGCATCTGTGGATGCCAGCAAGCTCGTGGCCTTTGCGACAGATCTCGCCACCGGGAAGCCGGCCCCGGGTGTCGATGTGGAGATTCGACCCTCGCTCACGCGAGCGAAGACAGATGAGAAGGGTCTCGCGACACTGGCGCTTCCGGAAGGACGGGCCCAGGGGAGGAGCTACCTGGTGGCGCGACGCGGTGAAGACACCGCGTTCGTCGAAGGTGGCGGTGGGTACGACCGCGATTTCGGCGAGTGGTCGAGCGACTGGGGGAAGCGTGCTAACCCTGATGTTTTGGTCTGGTATGTCACCGACGATCGCTCGATGTATCGACCCGGCGAGGAGGTTCACTTCAAGGGCTGGCTGCGGGCGAAGGATCCGAAGGTGGGCGGAGACATTGGCGCACTGAATGGGGCCGTCACCGCAGTCAGTTACGTGGTGCACGACTCAGAGAACAACGAGATTGCCAAGGGTGAAACCAGCGTCAACATGCTTGGCGGTTGGGACGCGAAGTTCACGCTCCCCAAGAACCCCAACCTTGGTAACGCCACTGTTGAACTCAAAGCATCGGGTCGGATGACCGGCACCGACCGTCACTGGTTCCAGATCGAGGAGTTCCGACGGCCGGAGTTCGAGGTCATTGCGGAAGCGAGCCAGGGACCACACTTCGTCAAGGCCACCGCTGACGTCACCGTAGCTGCGAAGTACTTCGCGGGTGGCGCCTTGCCCGGGGCGGAGGTTTCGTGGAGCGTCTCTCAGGAGCAAACCGAGTACACCCCGCCGAACCGGGACGACTACGTTTTTGGACCGTGGGAACCCTGGTGGAATTTCAAACCGTGGTGGGATAACAACGAAAGCCCCGACACTGACGAAACGTGGGAGTTCCACGGAACAACCGATGCAAGCGGGGCGCACGTCCTTCACCTTGACTTTCTTTCTGCGAACCCGCCGGTCACATACGGCGTGTCGGCTGAGGCGACTGTGACTGACGTGAATCGCCAGGAATGGACGGCGAGCACCAGGTTCTTCGTCCATCCCTCCGATTTCTATGTTGGTCTCAAGACGACGCGGTCCTTCGTCGAAAAGGGGAGACCCATCGATGTTTCAGTGATAGGGGTTGACGTGGACGGCAAGGCAGTGCTGGGCAAAGCGATGGCCGTCCGGGCTGTGCGAACCGACTG
>JANLWV010000411.1:0-3095 GCA_031364765.1 Vicinamibacteria bacterium | reverse complement strand
AAGATGCACGACAAGGTGCGGAAGCATTGGGCGGCGGAACTCGCGCGGACGCAAACAGAGTTGGCCCGCTACGACATCGCGGCAGACAAAAAAGACGAGTTGTTGAAACGCTTGCGGGTTTTGCAGACGACCGACATGGCGCTCATCGTGTCACCCGGCCAGAATGAGATTGAGCAGATGAAGAAGCACGGCCTCGACATCGTGCCGCATCGTCAGCGGGTGAATGACGAGGCGTTGGACGAGAAGTTCAAGGACCCGCAAGACGCGTTGCGTTTGGTGTTCGTGTGCGCCATGTGGCTGACCGGCTTCGACGCGCCGAGCTGTTCCACCGTGTATCTCGACAAGCCGATGCGAAATCACACGCTGATGCAGACCATCGCGCGGGCAAACCGTGTGTTCCCCGGCAAACACAGCGGAATGATTGTTGATTACGCGAACGTCTTCGCCTCGCTGGAAAAAGCCCTCGCCATCTACGGCGCGGGCAAGGGCGGCAAGAATCCGGTGAAGGACAAGCAGAAGCTCGTGGCCGATCTGCGAAAGGCCATCGATGCGGCGACGACGTTCTGCGCTCATCGTCAGGTCAGCCTCGGGGAAATCGAGGGCCTTCCGGCCGGGAGCATGAAGCGATTGCAGTTGGTGGGCGAGGCCGTCAACGCGCTGATCGCACCCGATTCGTGGCGTCGGGACTTCTTCGGCCACGAGCGCATTGTCAACACGCTATACCGCGCGGTGAAGCCCGACCCGGCAGCACTTGAGTTCCTGAGCCGCGTCTCCTGCGTTTCCGCGATCGCCGGCGCCATTCGCAGCAAACTCAATCCCACGCCTGCGGATATCTCAGAGGTCAGGGGCGGCATCCGCGGTTTGCTCGACGCCTCCATCGCGGGCGTGAAGGCGGCCGAACCTGAGGCTCCCGCAATCGACCTCTCCAAGATCGACTTCCGCGCCCTTGCGGCAAAGTTCAAGCAGTCCGAGCACAAGAACACCGACCTCGAAGTCCTGAAGGCCGCGGTCCGCGCCCAACTCGAAATGCTGATTCGTCTGAACAAGACGCGCGCGAACTTCCAGCAGAAGTTCGAGGAGTTGATCGCTGCGTACAACGCGGGCAGCAAGAATATCGAGCAGGTGTTTGAGGAGCTGCTGGCGTTGAGCCGCGATCTCTCCACCGAGCAACAGCGCCATGTCCGCGAGAGCATGTCGGAAGAGGAGCTGGTCATCTTCGACATCCTCACGCGCCCCGCGCCTGAGTTGAGCACCGAGGAACGAGGCGAGGTGAAGAAGCTCGCCCGCGAGCTGCTCGCCCGCCTAAGGTTGCTGCTGGTCCTGAACTGGCGTCAGAAGTCATCCGCTCGCTCCAAGCTCACGCTCGCGATCAAGGATGTCCTCGATGCCGGCCTGCCCAAGGCCTACGACAAATCTTTGTACGAACAGAAGTGTTCAGCCGTCTTCGAACACGTCTTTGAGAACTACCCAGAGCGCGACACCAGCGTTTACGCTCCACCCACGTCACCGGCTTGAGCAAGGATGGAGCGGGGCCAGGGGGCGAGTGGGTCGCTGGCGTTTGTCACTCAGGCGATTCGAGCGTCACAAACACTCGCCGAGCGCAGGCCAGGGGTTTGTTAAGGGGGCCGGGTCCGTGTCTGGCCCCCTTGACCCTCTAATTGTTGTCCCCGTCGAGCAGGCCGCCGATGCCGCCGAGGATGGAGCCCTCTTCGCGGCCGCCCCGGCCTGCGATCTTCGAGGCGCCAACAATCCGGTTGGCCATGCGCGACAGCGGCAATGACTGGAGCCATATCCTGCCGGGACCGCGCAGGGTCGCGAAGAAGAGGCCCTCGCCGCCGAAAAGCGCTGACTTGATCTTGCCGACGTACTGGATGTCGTAGTCGACGGTTGGTTGAAAAGCGACGATGCAGCCGGTGTCGACGCGAAGCGTTTCACCCGGGGAGAGCGTTCTCTCGTGAAGTTTGCCGCCGGCATGGACGAAGGCGAGACCGTCGCCCTGGAGGCGCTGCATGATGAAGCCCTCACCGCCGAAGAAACCAGCGCCGATTCGCTTCTGAAAGGCGATTCCGATCGACACCCCCTTCGCCGCGCAGAGGAATGAGTCCTTCTGCGCGATGAGTTCGCCGCCCACCTGCGAGAGGTTGACGGGAACGATGGTGCCCGGATAGGGAGCCCCAAACGCGACCTTCTTCTTTCCTGAGCCCTTGTTGATGAAGACGGTCATGAAGAGCGATTCACCGGTGAGCAGCCGCTTGCCGGCGCCGACCAGCGCCCCCAGGAAGCCGCCGCCGCCCTGGTTGGAACCATCGCCGAAGATCGTCTCCATATCGATGCCGTCTTCCATGTACATCATGCCGCCGGCTTCCGCGACCGCCGCCTCGCCGGGATCGAGTTCGATTTCGACGAACTGCATGTCCTCGCCATAGATGGTGTAGTCGATGACGTGCATCGGGCTCATGGGGCTTTTCTCCTGGTCAATGTCCTGAGACACGCTGTTCTGGCTGGTCGGGACCCTGCTCACCGATTCTCAAGGAAGAAACGATAACCGGCGCGGTTTGTTCAAACCGGGGCCGCCGGCCCGTGATTCTCTCCCAACTCGGCGACCCCGCCGGCCTTCCTTGGCCGCCGCGATGTCATAGGCTTTGCACGTGAGCCCTGACGACGAGGAGAGAGCGCCGGCGCCGGACCCGCTGCCCTTTCCCTCGAGCCTTTGCCATCAGTGCGCAGCCCCGCCTCGCTACGTCGAGACGGACAAGGGCGCGGTCTTCATCCACTGCCCGGTTCTGAAGCGTTATCCGCCCCAGCCGGTCCGGTCGTGTGACATGTTCACACTGCGGAGCCCTTAGGACCTCTGGCCATAAGAAAGGCCCCTGGTGAACTACTGCTTTCTGCCGAAGAGCAACCGGTAGACGCCCAGGAGAACCATGGCGCCGATAATGGACATGATCCAGCCGGATGCGTAGTCCTCGTTGCCCCGCAGAGTCCGGCCGAGGAACGTCCCGATCATGGATCCGGCGAGACCAATGAGTGCGGTGACAATGAACCCGCCCGGATCCTTCCCGGGCATGAGGAGCTTCGCGAAAACGCCCACAAGC
>JANLWV010000407.1:0-2066 GCA_031364765.1 Vicinamibacteria bacterium | reverse complement strand
TTGGGAATGATCGCGTCCTGAAGGATCAAAGGCCGGGTGGAGCTTCCTTTGATGCCGAGCTTCCGCTCTTCGGGGCCGAGCGAAACTCCGGGCGATCCCTTGTCGATGATGAAGGCGGAGAAGTGTTCGCCGTCGATCTTTGCGAACGTGATGTAGACATCGGCGAAGCCCCCGTTGGAGAGCCACATTTTTTCGCCATTCAGGATCCAGCTCTTGCCGTCTTTCGAGAGAACCGCGCGCGCCTTCGCGTTCAAGGCATCCGACGCCGACGAGGCCTCCGAAAGCGAGTAGGAACTGATCCACTCTCCGGTGCCGAATTTGGGGAGGTACTTCTTCTTCTGTTCGTCGGTTCCAAAGTACGTGATGGGAAGCGTCCCGATGCCGGTGTGGCCCATGAACGCCACCGCCCAGCTTCCTTCCAGGGCCGAGAGCTCGGAAGCGAGAGCCCCCGTCACTTTGCCCAGGGCCAGACCGCCGTACTCTTCCGGGACTTCGATCGCGAGAAGACCGATCTCACCCGCCTTGCGCATCAAGGCACGGATGGCCTCGTAGTTGAGTTTCAGAATCTCCGCGGTCTTGGGCAGAACGTCTTTCTGCATGAAGTCCCGCTCGGTCTGGGCGAGCATTTTCTGCTCGTCGGTGTAGTCCTCCGGGGTGAAGATCTCGCCGGGCGCTCGATCTTCAACAAGAAAGTCGCCGCCTTTCGCGGCCACGGTCAGAACGGCTTCGCTGGTCATGAACTCTTCCTTAAAAAATGCGGGCTACGTGTACATGCGATCGATCAGGTCCTTGTGCTTCGCTTCCACCACTCGTCGCTTGACCTTGAGGGTGGGCGTCAGCTCGCCGGCGTCAATCGAGAATTCGACGGGGAGAAGGGTGATCTTCTTGATTTTTTCATACTGGGCAAGGTCGTTCGACATGGATGCGATGGCCTGCTCTACGATCTCGATCACCTTCGGGTTCGCCACCAGCTCTTCGCGGGACGCATTCGCGATGCCGCGTTGGGCGAGGGCGCGACCCAGGGTTTCGAAATTCGGAACGACCAGGGCGGTTGGATAGTTGCGCCCATTCCCGACCATCACGATCTCGGAGATGAGCGGGTGGGTCTTGAGAATGTTCTCAATCGGCTGGGGGGCGATGTTCTTTCCCGCCGACGTCACGATCAAATCCTTTTTGCGATCGGTGATGTAGAGATAGCCGTCATCGTCGAACCGGCCGATGTCGCCGGTGTGGAAGAAGCCCTCCCCATCGATAGCCGCAGCGGTCGCTTCGGGCTTGTTGAAGTAGCCCCGCATCACGTAGGGGCCGCGGGTGCAGATCTCCCCGTCTTCGGCGATCTTCACTTGAGCACCGGCAACCGGTTTCCCCACGCTGCCCTGTCGATGGTTTGACGGAGTGTTGACCGAGATGACGGGCGAGGTCTCGGTGAGACCGTAGCCTTCGAGAATCGGAAGACCCATCGCGCCAAAGAAGAGGCCGACCTCCTTCGGCAGTGCCGCCCCTCCGGAAACAGCCAGCCGGATGTGACCGCCCAGTCGGGACCGGATCTTGCTCAAAACGAGGCGCTCCGCCACACCGTGCTTGAGCGCGAGCCACGGCGAAACCCTCTCGCCGCGCTGTCTGGCCTCGAACACCTTGCGCCCGGTCGCCTCGGCGAAGGCAAAGAGCTTCTGTCGCAAGGGCGGCGCGCCTAAAACCGCAGCCCGCACCTTGGCCATGATTTTCTCGTACAGACGCGGCACCGAGATGAGAATCGTCGGTTTGATCTCGAGCAGATCTGCGGGAACCTTGTCGAACGCCTCCGCATAAGCGACGGTCACGCCGCGCTTCAGCATCACGAACTGGCCGCCCATACGCTCAAAGACGTGGCACAAAGGAAGAAAGGACAGCACCGAGTCGGCGGGGCCCAGCAGGGAAAAGATCTCTTCCGCACAGGCGTCCACGTTCGCCCCAATATTGCCGTGGGTCAGCATCACGCCCTTCGGATCGCCCGTGGTGCCCGAGGTATAGATCAGGGTGGCCAGATCGTCCGGCCTCACGGTAGAGGCGCGACGACGAATCAGATC
>JANLWV010000404.1:0-6228 GCA_031364765.1 Vicinamibacteria bacterium | reverse complement strand
CGCAAGGATGTAGAGAGGTCTTTTGGAGTCCTGACAAGGAAGTTCCAATTCTTAGCACGGCCAATTGAATACTGGGACCTGGAGGACGTAAAGCGCATTATCTCTGGTTGCATCTTGATGCACAACATGATGGTGGAAGTTCGGATTGAAAGAGATGTTACAACACTTGACGAGAAGCAGCTCTTCCGCGCGCAGCGCAACGGGTCGGTGAACCAGGGCTACTTCCCGATCCGGGAGACCAGCGACATCCACCCGGACCTGGTCGAGGGATGGGTGTTCTGCCGGCGCGCCTTCGACCTCGGAGAACAGCCGGTGCGCGTCGAGGACTTCTGGCCACAGCCTTCGCACGAGCCGTTCTTCCGCGCCCTCTGCCAGCGTCACGAGCAACTGATCCTGCCCGTGATGCAGAGCCTGCTCGCCTACCTCGGCTGCGATCCCCACCTTTACGACCGGAAGCTGACCCGCACTAACTTCGGCCTGCGCCTCAACTACTACCCCCCGATGTCCAAAGACGACGAGATGTCGGGCGCCGGCCGCCTGCTGGGCCACGAGGACGTCGACCTGTTCACGTTCCTGCCCGCGCCGAGCGTCGAGGGCCTGCAACTGCTGAACCGGGCGAGCATGAAGTGGGTGCGCGTGGTTGCGCCGCCGGGGACGATCGTGCTCAACACCGGCGACTACATGCAGCGCATCAGCAACGACATCTTCCCGTCCACCACCCACCGCGTCAGCAAGCCGCGTGACCGGGCGCTTTTGGGGAGCGCCCGCGTCTCGTTCCCGATGGCCGTCTACGTCTGGGAGGACGAGATGCTCGAGGTGCTGCCGGGCCTCGAGAATCCGAGGTACCCGCCGATCAAGGCCATCGAGTTCCACACCCGGACCACCAGCAAGTTCTATGGGGACGACTACGCCGTAACGAAGTGACGTCCACGTTGCGTTCGACTCCTAGGTATTGTTGAGGATCGACAACGCGGTCCCACTAAAGATCCGCTGCTTCTCGGTCTCCGGGATGTGAAGGCCCTCAATCGTTGAGACCGCGCGATCGATGGAGCCCAGCAGGTGGGGATAGTCACTGCCCATCACCATGTGGTCGGTCCCCACGAGATCGCGCACCATGTTCAGGTTGTACGGGCTGAAGGAGACGGTGTCGTAGTAGAGGCGCTTCAGGTAAGTACTCGGCAGAGCGTCGATTTTCGCGCGGCACTCCGCGAAGTCACGGTGCCCGTTGTCCAGCCGCTCCATCAGGTACGGTATGGCGCCGCCCAGGTGGCCGACGATCCAGCGGATGTCCGGCAGGTCGCGCAACATGCCGTCGAAGCACATCCGTGCGACAGCGAGTGTGGTGTCGAAGGGGAAACCCACCAGAGGGCCCAGCACGTACTCGCGAAAGGCTTCGGCGTTGCCCGGCAGCATGGGGTGCAGGAAGATGCACAGCTTCATCCGGTTCGCTTCTTCGAAGAACGGGCGGTACTGCGGCGCGGTCAGGGGCTGCCCGCGGATGTTGCTGAGCAGGATGACTCCGCTGAGCTTCAGGGTGTCGAGCGCGCGATGCAGTTCGGCGAGCGCCTGGTCGGGACTGTCCATGGGGATCGACGCGAAGCCCTTGAAGCGCTTCGGATTGCGGGCGATGAGTTCGGCGTAAGCGTCGTTCAGCGCCCGGGCGACCTCAGGTTGTCGATGCTCGTCGGCGAAGAAGACGTTGGGTGTCGACACGGATAGCACTTCGACGTCGATGCCCACCCGGTCCATGTCTTCGATTCGCTTTCCCGGATCGGTCATCGGCGCCGTGATACCGAAGAAGCGCGAACCCTGGTACGTGATGATGGTCCGCCCGGTGGGATCGCGATCGAAGCTGAACTCCCCGGGCGTATCGCGGACCATCTGGAAGTAGGCTTCGGGATAGTAATGAGTGTGAAGGTCCATCTTCATGGCCGGTGATCGTAACATCGCCGGCGCCGAGGCACTGCCGCGCCGCCTCTCCGCCTTCGACGCGGTGATGATCGTCGCCGGCGTGGTGGTCGGCGTCGGCATCTTCGTCAACCCCTCCGAGGTCGCGCGCTCTCTGCGCTCGCCGCGCGCGATCCTGCTTTGCTGGGTGCTGGGGGGCGTCGCGGCCATGCTCGGCGGTATCGCCTGCTCGAAGCTCGGTCGTTTCATGCCCCGGGCCGGCGGCCTGTATGTGTACCTGCGAGAGGCCTATCACCCGTGCGTGGCCTTCCTCTACGGGTGGACGGTCCTGCTCGCGGTCTTCTCCGGCGTGATCGCCGCGGTCTCGCTCACCTTCGCCCGCTATGCGGCGGTGGCCATACCGTCGCTCGTCGGTTCCGAGAAGGTCGTCGCTCTACTGCTCGTTATTGTCCTGGCCGTCGTGAACTACCGCGGCGTGCGGCTCACCGGCAACGTGCAGAACCTGCTTGCGCTGGCCAAGTTCTCTGCCATCGGCTTCCTGGTTTTACTCGCGTTAGGCACGTCCGGCCTTCCCGAAATCGCTGACACCGAAGCAGCTCCGGACGCCGGCACGTTCCTGTTTGCCTTGCTGCCGGTCTTCATGAGCTACGGCGGCTGGTACACCCTGACCTTTCTGGGCGCGGACCTGAAGCGCCCCGAGCGCACGATGCCCATCGGAATAATCGGCGGCCTCGCGATCGTCATCGCGACTTACACCCTTATCAACGCGGCCTATATGAGGGTGCTGAGTGTTTCCGAGATCGCCGAGTCGCCCGCAGTGGCGGCGGAGCTGGCCGAACGCGTGCTCGGCCTTTCCGGCGCGCGCTTCATCGCAATCCTGGTCCTGATCTCGGCGCCGGGCGTGGTGAACGTCCTGATCCTGGCCGGCTCGCGGCTCTACTTCGCGATGGCCGAGGACGGCCTGTTCTTCAAGGCCGCGACCAGGCTGCACCCGCGCTACCAAAGCCCGGTCTGGTCGATCGTGGCCCAAGCGGGCTGGAGCAGTGTGTTGCTGGTCTCACAGACCTACGGGCAACTGCTGCAGGACGCAATGTTCGCGGAGTGGACCTTCTTCGCGCTCATCGGCGCCTCGGTGTTCGTCTTCGCCGGCCGCGACCCTGGCTTCTACTCCAGCCAGAGCGAGCGCGTGCTCATCAGCACTTGCGCAGCGGGCTTCACCCTGATCGCCACCGCCGTGGTTATCAACGCCCTCTACCAATCACCGCGGCAGTCGCTCCTGGGCCTGCTCCTGATCCTTCTGGGCCTCCCGGTGTATCGGCTGTGGCGCCGCGGCGTCAGCCTGCGGCCTGCGCCTTTCCGCTCGCCGAAAGACGCGACGTGAACAGCCTCGCCGGCTCTCCGCCCCCCGACACTTCCTGATTGTTAACTGGAAGTGTCTCCATTATCGGGGGAGGTTCCCTCGCCGGCTCCATTCGGAGCTTAGGCAGTGCTCAAGTGCCTACTCGATGTGTTCAAGGCGACGCCACATCTCCCCGCGAACCAGACGTCGGGCACTCAGAGTCCGGCCTGAAACGTCCGTCATTTGAACATTCGGGTGGACCTTGGCGAAGACGTCCTCAATGCCACGTTCGAGGTCGGTTATCGAGTTGTGCACGCCGACCGTGACGAAGCCATACTCTCGTTCGGTTCCGTAGGGATACTCCACCCGGTAAAGTGACCAGGATTTCATTCTTCCGGTGCGAATACGTTCTTGGTGCACCGGTTTCCAGAGTTCGCGTTCGAGTCGCAGGTACTCCGGACCCTTTCCAGGCTCCACCTTCATGAAGGATACTTCAGCAACGAAAGATGCGGCCTGCGACTGTGTGAACGCAGTCGTGACTAGTACGCCCATAAGAAAGGAGGCTGTTACGATCGCGGACAGAACCCATCTCTTCTTGGTCATATGGACTCCCTCAAGACTTTCGTGAAACCGGAAGGACGTTGAACACCTGCCTAACAACAAGTAGGCCGACCGGCCTATCTTGACCTTTCGGTCGGCCCATGCTGGCGCTGATGGTCGGGAGTATGGGCGCAAAACCACCTAGTGTCAACGGCTTTCGGCCATCGCCAAAATGGGCAGTTCCAGCATAGGCCGCCCTCCCTGGTCGGCCCATGCTGGCGAGGTTGAGTTACCCCCTCACAGGTCGTCGGCGGGTTCTGGACGCCTCGGCCGCCGCGGTTTAGGACATGGGTGTAGATCATCGTAGTCGAGACATCGGAATGCCCGAGGAGTTCCTGGATGGTGCGGATATCGTGGCCCGAGCGCAGCAGCTCGGTCGCGAAGGAATGACGCATCGGGCGCCTGACTCCGTGAGTTCGTGGCGCGTCAATGAAGCGAAGTTCTGGCAACGTGGACATGATGGACGCGAAGTTCTGGCGTCTGCGTGGACGAACCGGAGTTCTGTCGGCCAACGTGATCGTGAACGACGAGTCTCGGCGCCTACGTCAACGAACCGAAGTCATGGCGCCCAACGCAAACGACCCGAAGTCTTGTCGGCGACGTGAACGAGCCGGAGTTTCGGCGTCGAACGCGAACGTGGACGGACCGAAAGTTTCTTAAGAAGAACGCGTCTCGTGGTCCCTTCGGCTTCCCTTCGGCTCCGCTCAGGGCATCGCGCTCAGGGGACCGCGCCGCGCCCATGAAATCGTGCTAAACCATCTTCTCGCGGCTGCGTTCCAGAACCGTCTTCAGATTCGCGACAACCCTATCCGTCTCCTTGTCCTTGAGACCCAGAATCTCGCGCAAGGCGATGCCGATGTGCGGTATGAACTTGTCGATGTACCCGCGCTTCTTGGCTTCGGCGGCTTCGCGCTTACCGCGTCGGATGTGCATGCCGAGCCGGCGGCCCACCTCCATGAGACCGAGCCGCAACTCCTTCACGATCTCGGTGTAATGCGCGATCGCTTCCTTCGACTCCGACGTGAACGGCACCCACACCGAAGCGATGTGCACCATCAGAACCATCGGTCCGGAGGGCAAGGCGCCTTTCGACATCTGCATGCCGTAACCACGCCAGTCAACACTCATCACCGCCTTGGTGACCGCGCAGGCCGAAGCCTGGTACTGGAGCGGCACGCGGTTCGCGAAGCGGAAGAGATCGATCAACTCATCACCCGGAAGCGAGCCTCCATGGGCCAGAGCGACTTCGACCTGGAAAGGATTCCCGCGATAGACCGCAGGCGGACGGGTGACCGCATCGTAGAAGTCGGCCTTGAAGCGAGCCCGGAGGCCTTTCAGCAACGCTTCCTCTCCAACCGGCGACAGACACGCGGTCGGCGGGGCCATGATCCTCACTTTCGTGAAAGCCTTGTGGATCCGTTCGATCGCGGGCGTGTCGAGATCGCGCGGCCGCGCTTTCGGCGAAACGCCGGAGATCTTCAGAATCTCGGTCACCACCTTGGGAGTCAGGCGGGAGAAGTCGTTCTTGAGCGCGGTGGCGATGTGCCGCTCCTGCGTGTCCTGGAACATCCGCATGAGACGTCCGAGTTCGACGCCGTAGGGATGCGGCTTGATCTCTTTGGCCTCTTCGGGAAGCTCGTGGATCGCGCGCTCGTAGGTGATGGTCTCGGACCCGGGAGCCGAATAGAGCAGCCGGCAATGCGGGTTCGAGAGTGCCGTCTGTTCGACATAGTCGTCAACGCTGCGCCGTCCCTTTTTGTAGCTCGCTTCGAGCTCGATCTCGACCCGCGTGCCGTGCGGCTTGTCCCACTCGGTCTTTTCTTCCTTGAGGACGAGAGGCTGGTTCTTTCGGGTGTCGACCGTGACTTCGAAGAGATGGGGCACGCTCTGCGGCGAGGTGCGGGAAATGATGGTGACCGGTTTGCCGGTGGTGAGCTGGCCGTACATGCCGGCGGCGGAAACGCCGATGCCCTGCTGACCGCGCTGCTGCTTCAGGCGGTGGAACTTCGAGCCGTAGAGCAGTTTCCCGAAGACCTTCGGGATCTGGGCTTTGACGATGCCCGGGCCGTTGTCTTCCACCGCGATGCGAAACCGCTCTTCCGAGAGTTCTCGAATCTCCACGCGCAGTTCCGGCAGAATGCCCGCCTCTTCGCAGGCATCCAGGGAGTTGTCGACGCATTCGCGGACGGCAGTGAGGAGGGCCTTCTGCTTGTTGTCGAAGCCAAGCAGGTGCCGGTTCTTGACGAAGAACTCGGACACGGAAATCTCGCGCTGCTTATCGGCCAGGCTCTCGGCGGTGGCGCGGCGGGCGGGAACCTTCCGGACGGCCGGCGCTTCCCGTTCGTCGGCCTCGTCCATCAAAGCAGCGGGGACCGCAGGCG